>JAAZYN010000902.1 GCA_014239625.1 Myxococcales bacterium
AGCAATAGTAAAGCAGCGCGTAAAGTAGGAAAGACGAGCAGCGAGCGCGGGACGCCTGTCATGCTTGCGCAGCGCTCTACGCCGGTATTTGGGATAGCGTCGTCTGGATCCCCGAGCTCGAGGCGCTGCTCCCGGGCGACAACTTCTACGCCGCGTTCCCGAACCTGTACACCATCCGCGGCACCAGCGCGCGCCCTATCGACCGCTGGATCGCCAGCCTGGACGCGATGCGGGCGCGGGACCCGATGGTGTTGGTCCCCAGCCACACCGTGCCGCTGATCGGCAAACCGACGGTCTCCGGGGCGCTGCGCGACTATCGCGACGCGATTCAATACCTCCGCGACGCGGTCGTTCGCGGAGCCAATGCCCTGGAGCCGCTCGACGCCATGGTGGCGCGGATCGAGTTGCCGCCACACCTGGCGAGTTCACCGTTTTTGCGCGAACTCTACGGCCAGGTGGACTGGTCTGTGCGGGCTATCTACAACCAAGAGCTGGGGTGGTTCGACGGACGCGCCGACCAGCTCTATCCGCCTGAAGACCTGGCGTCTCGCGAGATCGAGCTGATGGGTGGGGCCGCCGCCGTGCTGGCTGAGGCGGACGCGAGTCTGGTCTCCGGGGATGTGCGTTGGGCGAGTCATCTGTTGGGAAAACTGCGCGACTCCGGTGCGATGGCGGTGGACGCGCTGGCGGGGCGGCTGGCGCAGGCTTATCGGAGCGTCGCGGCCGGTGTCGAGAACTCCAACGGCCGGGGCTATCTGCTCGAGCGGGCGTACGAGCTCGAGGGCGGGGAGCTGGGCCAGCAGGCGCCGACGGTCGGCGCCGGCTTGCTTCAGGCGCTGCCACCGGCGTTGATCTTCGACGTGATGGCCACCCGGCTGAAATCCGACGAGGCGCTCGACGTCGAGGAGACGATGGCCATCGAGCTGACCGATGATCGGACCTGGTACGTGACGGTCCGGCGCGGTGTCGCAGAGATCGTTGCAGACGCTCCGCTGCCCGGGACTCCGGCGCCGGTGGCCACGGTGCTGACCGATTCGGGGACCTGGATCGCCCTGGCGCTGCAGGTCCTCGATCCCGGCGTAGCGGTCGCAGAGGGGACCCTCACGGCTGACGACCTGCTCGCTGTCCTGGTCTTTCTAGGGCGGTTCGAGCAGGGCATCTGACCGTCGCCGCGCGCACCGTGGCGTGGCCGCTGTGCTCCCCATGAGGTCGGCAGCTCCCCGGCGGCGGATGGTCGATGGTGTCGCCACGGCTCCCGGTGACGTCAACGCCGCGGTCCTACTACGCTCGGCGTCACTGCGGCTCGTTGGTCACGCGCGAAGACCCACGAGAGTCACCCTCTGCCGGTGCCCACAGCGCCGGCAGCAGTTCGATGAAGTGCTCGTCACCCGGGGCCCAGGTGAGGTCACCGAGGCGATCGAGGGTGACGACGCGGGCGTCATCATGGTCCGACAGGTGTTGGCTGGGATCCGCCGTGACGGTGACGTGATAGAACGCGATGTCGAAGGGAGCGCCCGGGGCGTGGAAGGCGCTGCGCTCATGGAGCTTGGCGCCTACCACCGCGACGATCGCGAGCTCCTCGGACAGCTCGCGCGCGAGCGCTTCGGCGTCGCTCTCGCCTGGCTCGACTTTACCCCCAGGAAACTCGTACCGACCTGCATGGGCTCGGCCCGGTCCCCGTCGGAACGCCCATACTGCGCCCTCACGAGCGCCGATGACGGCGGCGACGACCCTCACGTCGGCAGCCCCTTGGTCACCCGTCGCAGCTCTCGCCGGCGGCACACGGACGTCCCCACGCTCAGTAGTTGACGCCCTCACCGAACGCTTGGCCCACGGCCTCGTGGAGCGCCTCGGCCAGGGTCGGGTGGGCGTGGATCGTGCCCAGGATCTCGGCCTCGGTAGCCTCCATCGCGCGCGCCAGGGTCATCTCGGCGATGAGCTCTGTCGCGCCGTATCCGATGATGTGGCATCCCAGCAGTTCGCCGCTGGTGGCGTCGAACAGGACCTTGACGAAGCCGTCCTTCTCGTCGATGGCCAGCGATTTGCCGCTGGCCATGAACGGAAACTTCCCGACCTTCACCCGCAGCCCGCGTCGCT
>JAAZYN010000903.1 GCA_014239625.1 Myxococcales bacterium
ACCCCGAGCGCGGCGGGGCCCAGCGTCTCGTCGATCAGCACGTCGGAGGACAGGCCCGATGTCCACGACCGGGGCCTCACCCGGTCCACCAGCCAGGGAGCCTCTGGTGGACACGGGCGGCGGCCCTCCGCTGACCGAACAAGGGGAGACCGAGGGGCGTCTGAGGCGCCGCGGACAATCGCGACGCTCGATCGAAACGAATCGGAGTACACTTCGGTGGTGAGCTTTGGAACCGTAGCTACCATCGTCGCCGGGCTGTTCGTCTGTCGACTCCTGTACAACCGGGTGCAGCGGCGGCGCTCCGCCGCGACCCTCCCGGATACGATCCGCCGCTTCGGCATGGCCTACCACGACAAGACCTTCTCCGGAGACGTCGTCTGGTCTGCCAGACGCGATGGTCTGACCCTCAAGGTGGACTCTGGCCGGACCCTCGGCGTGGCCGTGGAGTGGGACGCTGAGGGCAAGTGGGACGCCTTCTATTGCGCCGGCAAAAGGATCGCAGAGGGGCTCGTCCCAGAGGCCGTCGGGCGGGAACACCTGCATAGTGGTGGTGACGAGAGCGACTCCCTGCACGAGATCCTGCTGCTGCGGCCCGACGTCTACGATGCGTGTGTCGACGCGTCGCTGCCCCGAGGCGGGGAGGACATAGGAGAATATCTGACGGTCAGCAATGGCCGGGTGACTCGCCATTGGTACTGGAGCATCGACCGGGTGGACGAGGTCGCCACGGCGGCCATCGAGAGGCTGATCCCGCTAGCCGCTCTCCTCGCGACCCAGGCGATGCCCGACGATCCGTTGGAGGGCTTGCGCGAGCTCATCGCGGGAGCTACGCACTCCGGGGCAAAGGACTGGGCGTTCCGCCTGCTGATGGTCCACTTTGGTACGGACACCACGGAACAGGAGCGCGCTTTGGCGCGAGAGCACCCGGATGCGAAGGTGCGGTTTCTGACCCGCCGCGCCGAGGGCGAGACCGCGGCAGATGCCTTGCGAGCGACCATCGGCGGCGGTCTGGATCCGGACCGGAACGTCGACATGGACGACGCGTCGTACCTCATGGCAGCGCATCCAGAGGCGTGGGATCTCGAGCTCACCTACGCCTGGCTGGGCGGTGCCCTGGACGCAGCGGACGACGAACGCGCGCAGGCACTCGTCGACCACATGGAGGCGGGTCGGCTTGCGTCCCTCGCCGCGCCGCTGATCGCGCTGGTGCTCGACCGAGATGGGCCCGGCTACGAGCTCGAGGGGCGCGAACAGATTATCCGGGTCATCCATGACCATCGCCCGCCCGACGCGGAGGAGGCATTGCTGTCTCTGCTACGCCCCGAGGCGACGAGCGACAAGAGCATCAACGACGAGATTTACGGGTCCATCGGCCGCTCCGTGGTCGCGGCAGCGATTCAGGCCCTGGGCGACGTGGGCTCGATACGGTCGGTCGGCATGCTCGGCAAGTTCAAAGACTCCCTCCTCGACCATCCCCAGCTGCGAGCTGCCGCGACGGAGGCCATCGCGAAGCTCCAGGCCCACCTCGCAGACGCTAGCGGGGGGCTGATGCTCAGCGACTGCGATGGCCTCGACGGGGCGCTGAGCACCACCGACGTCAGCGGCGAAGGGGGGGAGTTGAGCGCCGAGGAGCCTGTCTAGTCAGGGCGTGCCCCTGAATGGGGCAAGACGGTCACGGTCACGGCCCACAGTTCACGCCCACGGTCCACAGCGACCCTTCGTTGGTCTACCGGAGGCGCTGAGTCTCGGTGCTACCGATGAGCTTGGTCAGCATGGCCGACACGCGATCGGCGAGGTCCTGGGCCGCTCGGATCTCGTCTACTGGAGCGAGCGGGTCGATGTCGGCGCAGTCCAGGGCCACGATCAGCTCTTTGGCGTCACCCAGGGCGATGGGGTAGGCCGCTGCTCGAGCGCTGCCCCGCTCGCCGACGCCCTCGCCAATGTTGAACGGGACGCTAGTCAGCCGTAAGAAAGGGGAGGTGCCTCAGGGGACGACATAAAGTCGGCCCATAACTTGTAGGAGGTCACCATCCCCATGGCTAACCCGCATTTCTCACCAGAGTTCGAGCGAAACCGAGGAGGGGTAGGTGATAC
>JAAZYN010000904.1 GCA_014239625.1 Myxococcales bacterium
GACGTCGGTTTCGACACACGCCGAGCCAGCCGCGGGGAGCCCGTAGAAACTACGCTTGCATAACCCTGACTCGTCGGGCCCGTGCCGGCGTTGCTCGGGTTTGAACTGACCCGCGCCAGTCCTGCACCCTCGCGTCTGGGTATGAACCAAACCGCTGGCGGTCCAGGTAAGGGGACCTCCCCCTCGCGACACGCGCCGGGGTCCGATGAGAGGTCACCGACGGCGTCACGAGCGCTTGACGCTCACCTCGGTCCCCGCTGGCACATCGAGCGTGCGAATGGGGAACGGGATGGCGATCCCCTCGACCCCGAAGGCGTCATGGATGGCGGCGATGAAGGCGGACTTCAGGCTGGTGTGGCGCTCCCAATCGGTGGCCCGAAGCCACACGGAGAAGTTCACCGCGGAGTCACCAAAGTCGGTGAACACGACCTTCGGCTCGTAGTCGCGGACACCTGCGGAGTGGCTCTGCTGCAGGCCCCTGGCGACGTCTTGCGCCACCGTGGCTGCGTGCGCCAGATCGGTGCCATAGGCGACGCCCACGGGCACGGTGAAGGTCACCAACCGGCTGGGCATGCTGCGGTTGATGAGGGTCGCGGTGGCCAGCTTGGCGTTGGGCACGATGACGTGCATGTCATCGCGCGTTCGAATTTGGCAGGAGCGCCACCCGATGTTGAGAACGACTCCCTCGAGACCCTGCTCCAGAGTGACGAAGTCACCGACGCGGATGGGCTGATCCGCGGCCAGAATCAACCCAGCCAAAAAGTCCTCGAGGGTCTTCTGGAGCGCCAGACCGATGGCGATGGAGCCCACGCCGAGGGACGCGATGAGTGGCGTGATGTTGATGCCCACCGTCGACAGGACCATCAACGCGCCGATCACGTAGATGACAGCCTTTGCGGCGCTCCGAAGGACCCCTCCGGAGGTGCGCAGCACCTTGGACTTCTCGGCGTGCTGCGCCATCCAGGTCTGCACGAAGGCGTTGGCGAACAGAATGAGCATGAACACAGCCGCGCCCTTGGCGATGGCGTCGATGTAGTCCTCGAGCGCCGACGGCATGGGGACGAGCCCCGCCCACAAGGCGAGCCCGGTGGTCACGATGATGAGCCACAGAGGACGACGGATGGCGCCCACGATGGCGTCGTCCCAGGCGGTCTCGGTTTTTTCAGCTTTGCTGTTCAGCCACTCGATGACCCTCCTCGAGCTGAGCAGCCCGATGACGACCCACAGGACCAGAATCGTCGTGGGCCACAACCAGGGCAGCACCCGGTCTCGCAGAAAGTCTTCCACCTCGACCGAGATCGGCACCACCAAGGCCCAACCCACGACGGCCCCCAGCGCGACGGAGACCCCGACCGCTCGGACCAACCGCCGGAGCGTCTTCTCCTGAATCTCCTCGTTCGCCGCGGCGACCCGAGGTACCAACACGTCGCGACCCCAACTCTCCACCGTCCAGGTCAGCTCGATCGCCGCGAGCGCCAGCAATGATGGCCACAGCCAAGGCCAGATCTCGCCGAAGGTCTTTTCCAAGTCGTCTGACAGCAGCGGCACGACCATGAGCCAACCCGCGGCCCCCAACAGCACCAAGAGCAGGGCCGTCGCGCGGATGGCCCGTTGGACCGTGGGATCTTTGACGGTGTGCCACGAGGCCCCCATCAACAGCCAGCGCACCCCCGCCCAGACGACGATGATCCACATCAGCAAGAGCAGCGTGGGCCAGATCCAGGGCCAAGCGGCGGTCAGGAAGAACTCCATGGTAGATGGTCAAACCACGTACCGGTAGCTCTCGCAAGGGTTCTGATCCTGCGGGGCGAGACGACCAGCGGGGCCCGCGGGGGATGAAGCCCGCCCATAACTCGCCGAAGCGCGCGGGGGCAGCGGCGAAGTCGACGCGTGGAGACGCCCGCCCATACGCCAACACGCGGTCACCGGATCCTCGCCCCCTCACGTACCGCTGGAAAACAGGCTGCTATTTCAGGTAGATTGAGCCTATGCGAAGGCTCCACCTCCTCTGCTTGGGCGCCGGCGCCCTGATCATGTGGGGCGGGTGCGCTGATGAGACGTCTCCGGAGACCGAGTCGGTGGTCTACGTGA
>JAAZYN010000905.1 GCA_014239625.1 Myxococcales bacterium
TTCAACTCATAAATTGCGCCAACGCCACGCGTAGGAAACATAAGCTGCAAGTCGATCATACCCCACCCCAAAATCAGCGTCAACGGGCCTGGTTCAGGCGGCCGACGGCCCGCCACCTTGCCCCGAGCTCCCAGAACGCATGCGCCGCGGGCAGGCCGCGGGCCGGGAGGGGCCTGGCAATACTCCAGCTGGAGCTGCGAGCGAGCGGGCGAGACGGTCGGCGCCTGGCTGGGTCGCTCGAGCGCGTCGAGGACGGCTTCGACGACGGGCGGGTCGGTGAGGTAGGCGAGGATCTTCATCCGCGAGCCGCAGCGAGGGCACAGCAGGGCGTCGATCTGCAGGGAGCGCCAGAGCAGGAGCGCCCAGGGAAACCAGCGCGTGCCGGTGGGGCGCGGAGGAAGCGGGGGAGGCTGACCGAAGCGCTCGAGGGGGGCGTCGATGTGGCGGGCAGGCTCGGGCTCGGGCGGCGCCGGCACGATCTTGTTGCGCCAGGAGGCGCACGGGGCCAGGTAGCCGTGATCGTGCAGCAGGTTGGCGCGCGGCGGACCGACCAGGGCGGCCAGCTTCTCGATGAACTGGAGTGGCTCGAAGATCAGGTGGGTCGTGCCGTCCGGATCGGGGCGGCGCAGCGCGAGCTGGACCCGGCCGTCGGCGCGCAGGTCCAGGCGCGCGTCGGGCACCGGGGGGCGGGCGACGTGGCGGCACAGCCGCTCCAGGCCCGCGCGGTCCTCGGCGGGGACGGGGCGGCCGACGTGCAGGCTGTAGCCGTCCACACCGCGGGTTGCGCCCGCCCGGCCCGTCGGTGACGGGTCGATCGGGCCGGCCCGGAGGACCCGCTGGCCGGTCCGCTCGCCGAAGGCGATCGTGCCGGTGATCGAGGCCCCGTGGCAGCGGATCAGCAGGGCCTCCTCGTCGGTGGGCGCGTCGAGGTCCGCGTCCGGCTCGAGCAGGCCGCGGCGGCGAAGCAGGCGGGTGATCCGCTGGGCCACCCGCGCGTTCAGCTGGCGCTGTTCGGCCGCCGTCGGGGTGGGCAGGCGGTGCCTCACGAGCGGCTGGCCCGGGCCAGCGCTGGCGTAGATCACCGACGGCACGAGGGTGTGGAAATGGGGGTTGAGGTTCAGCGCGCCACCGAACCGCTGGAGGAAAGTCACCGCACCGCACTGGCCGTCGGGCTGGCCTGCCTTCGAGCGCATCCAGCCGAAGATCACCCGGATGAACACGGCGAGCACGGCGTTGATCAGGGCGGGCTTGTTGGCGATCAGGAAGCGGACGGGAAACGGCAGGGAGAGGACCCACTGGTGGACCGGCTCGTAGGGAAGCACGCGGTCGACCAGGTGCGCCGCCTGGCTGGCCATCCGTCGGCCCCCGCACGAGGGGCAGAAGGCGCGCTTCTTTCAGGAGAAGGCGACCAGCTGCTCCTGGCGGCACTGGGAGCAGCGGACCCGGGCGAAGCCGTTTGCCAGGATCCCGCAGCCCAGGAAGGCGCGCAGCTCGCGGATCACGAAGCCGGGCAGGCAGGCGCCGCTGGTCCGGTCCCGCGTGCGGGCGACGAACTGCTCGAGATGGGCTTGGAGCACCCGGTAGAGGACGCTGTTCTCGGGCTGACGACGGCGGTAGGGCTCGGTCGGCACGGGTAGCCGTCTCGCGAGCGGGATGCCGGCCGGGGGGCGGGCTGTCCCTGGCTGGAGTGCTTCAGCCCCGGGTCGGGGCCCGGCGTCGAAGCGTGCTTCAGATCGACAGCGAGGACTTCCAGCTCGGCATGCGCGGCGTCAGGCCCAGCGTGCGGCGCAGGTGCGCGGCGAACGACTGCATCACCGGGTAGTCGCCGTGTACCAGGCAGACCTCGGTCCGCCCCGGCGTCGCGCAGGCGTCGAGCCAGCGGGTCAGGTCGCTGCGGCCGGCGTGTCCCGAGAAGCCGCCGAGGGTGTGGGTCTGGCAGCGAATCGGCACCCGCTTGCCCCGGCTGTGGAACGCCTTCGCGCCGTCGATGATCTTGCGTCCCAGCGACCCCCGGGCCTGCCGCCGACGGTCGCGGCGATCGCGCGGTTCCGGGCGATCCACTTCCCGACGACTTGCCAGGTGGTGTAC
>JAAZYN010000906.1 GCA_014239625.1 Myxococcales bacterium
GTCACGTGCGAGGCGCCTCAGCTCTGGCTCGCGTTTCCCATCCGTCCGCCCTACGATCTCTTCGTCCAGCTCGGAGTGCCGGCGATCGACCGGCTGGAAGGCTACCGCCCCAGCTTGGCGCTGCTGGCTCCGGGCCTACCCGAGCCGCCGGAGGGCCTGCCGTTCGATGTCCCGGAGGGTTATGGCGCCATCGCCATCGACACGAGCGACGTGGAGGCCCCTGGCAATTTTTATGAACCCTTCACCCAGACCAGCTCGTGGATCGTTGACGAGGCGACGTACGGGTTGGACGTAGAGGCGACCGGGTATGTCGTCGCGTGGCATCCGAAGCGGGAGACCGGCAAGCTGTGGGTCGCGATCGGCACGGTGGAGCAATTTGGGCCCGAAGACTACGCCAACTTCGAAGAGTGGCTCGTGAGCACTCAGACCTTTCACGAGGTCGGCGATTACGCGCCGGAGGTCGAGGTCGAAGAGGTCGCATGCGAAGAGCCCGTCGCGCCCGAGCCCGCCGTAGACACTCCGCCGGCCACCGAACCGCCGGCGGGCCCCCCGGCTGATGATGAGGTCGAGGTCGAGAGCAGCCCCGAGGACTTCGAGGGCGCTGCGAGCGGCGGACCGGTCATCGGTGAGGCGGCAGGGTGCGTCACCGCTCCCGGCCCCGCACCCGTGAATGGGTCATGGGGGTTCGTGCTACTCGCGCTCGTGGGCGTCGCGGTGCGATCGCGCCAGAGGGTCGCTGTGGTGGTCCGGCGCTCCCGACATCCGGCCCCGCGGCCGCCGCAACGTCCTCAGCGCTGACGCGGTTGATTCTCTGGCCGTTGGTCGCGCCCGCAGCTCCACGGCGCTGCCCTGTGTGACCTCCCGGTGCGGGATCGAGCCCACGCTGCGCGACCGAATACCGTCCTCCAAGCTTCCCGCACAGCGTATCGGGGCATAGGATGTCGGCTGCGCTCGTTGGCGCTGGTCGAGAGCCTGGAGGTCACATGAAGCACGTTGCGGTTTTGATAGCGATACCGGCTTTTCTGATGCTCGTTGCTCCGGGCGACGCGCAGGCCAACGATCAGCTGGGGCTTGGTATCCGCGCGGTCACCGCTGGCAAGCAGCTGCCGGCGGTGCTGATTCAGCCGCGGGTCGGTGTGAAGTCGCTGGTCATCGTGCTGACCGACACGGCCACCGGAAAGACTCGAAAGCTCAAGGCCAAGAGGGTCAAGCCCGGGGTCCGAAAGGAGCTGCGCATCAAGCACCCCACGGGCCACTTCAGCTGGAAGGCGGAGGGCGTGGTGCATTGGGTCAACGGTAACACGCAGACCTTCAAGAGCACGTTCACGACGACACGGGTCGGCAAGCTGAGCATTCAGATCACCCCGGCGGACGTCGACATGGACACGCGCAAGTTCCAGTTTCGCGCCACCAACCCCATCAAGAAGGCGACGCTGACGGTGATCGGCGAGGGCGGAAAGCAGCTCGGCGAGGCCGAAGAGGAGTACGAGGGCAACGTCCCTGGACAGGCCCTCCAGTTTGACTGGAGCGGCGTGGCCAAGGCCGGCGACATCCTGTTTCTCGATCTCAAGGTGTGGGATGTGGCCAACTTCTGGGTCGCCCTCCGGATCACCCCGTTCACCATCGAGATCCCTCACGATGACGTAGAGTTCGCGTCGGGCAGCGCCGCCATTCGCAAGGCCGAGGCTCCCAAGCTCCAGTCCACGATGGCGCTCATCAACGACGCGTTGGCCAAGCACGGGACGCTGCTGCAGCTCAAGCTGTTCGTCGCGGGCTACACCGACACCGTGTCCGACAAAGCCTCCAACAAGCAGCTCAGTCGACAGCGCGCGCGCTCCATCTGCGCCTGGTTCCGTCGCAACGGGTTGAAGATCCCGCTCTACTATCAAGGCTTCGGCGAGTCGGTGCTGGCTGTTCCGACCAAAGACAACGTAGCCGAGCCCAGGAACCGCCGCGCGCTCTACGTGCTGAGCAGCCAGACGCCCGGGGTCAGCGCCCAGATCCCCAACAACGTGTGGAAGAAGCTCTAGCCCGGATGTTTCTTGGAACTTCGAGCGACACCAAGGAGGCATAGCGCTGCCGGGTGT
>JAAZYN010000907.1 GCA_014239625.1 Myxococcales bacterium
AGGGGAGCGTGGCGAGACCCGTGCTTATCGCAAAAACAGCTAACTTGAGGTGCATGACAGCTCCAGGAGCAGAGAGAACCGACGAGCCATGCTCGCCCGAGGGTCGCGAGGATCCCGACCCAAGTGGTTCGTATCTATTCAGAAGCCGTGCTCCGTCACAAGTCACTCGCGCGCCTCACAGGCTGCTTATCATCGAAAGCGCGTGCGCGTGCACGCGCACGTGCGCGTGCCCTGCCGGATAGACGTCCTTGGAGCTGTTGTTGCCTTCGGTGCGCAGCCAAGACCACGGGAGGCTCGTGACGCAGCAGCTGGGCCGCGACCGACTCGATGTGTATCGGGCAGCTATCGTCTGGGGTTGTGTCGCCAACGAAGTGGTCGACAGTGTCTCTTCGCGCAGCCGCGGTGACCGGGCCGAGCCGCTTGCCGCATGCGGCACCCTCAGCTTCACTGGACATGGGGCTGACGGTGCGGGCGCGTATGCGCCAGCACAGAGGGCTCTACCCAGCGGTGAAGCGGTCAGCGACGGAGTGTGCGGCCATCCTCGATGTGTGCAGCGCTTCAGTCCGAGGGAGCAGCGGCTTGTGGGCGCAGGTCGCGAGCGGTGACCGCGCATGGTCTCCATGCTGGCGACGATGGGGGGCGCGTCGAAGCAGGTGGCGGAGGACGATGGCGGCGCGTCGAAGCAGGTGGCGGAGATCGACCTCGAGCGGCGGTGATCGACTCTCGATGTGCGAGGCCATGACACCGTTCAGGCATCCCGGGCTGCGACACGTCTCCGTCGAGGCGTGCCCCTGGTCCGGGACTGAGGGGCCGCTGACACCCCCATTCACCGGTCGGCGTGGTCGAACACCGGCCAACCGCTGATCGGGAAGAGAGCCGCTGCGAAGCCGTGACGTGTCCTGCAGATCCGGGCCAGCGCCTCGACGGGACGTCCCCTCGATCGGGCCTGCCAAGGGCATGCTGTCAGGGGAATGCGCACGTGCTGCAGATGACGTAAGATAGCCTCATCACAACGCAACGTCGAATCCAGAAGAGCTCACGGAGCGGTGCATGACCATCGGGACACCACTGTCGATCTGTTCCTGCCTCACCACGCTCACGGTCTTGCTGGGGGGATGTCCCGACGCCACGAGCTCGGGAGCGGCCGACGCCACCACGGACATCGCGTGGGACATCACGCGGAGCCTGGACACGTTGGAACGGGTCGACGCTGGAGACGGAGGCGTCCTCGGGGACGCGGGCGACGATACGGACGCGGTGGGCCCACCGCCCGATGACGGATCCGACGTGGCTGACGCAGACGACGTGACCGGCGCAGACGACGTGATCGACGCCAGCGACCCGGCGGAGACCTCCGGCGACAGCCAGGTGGCCGACAACTCTCAGGATGGTGGCGGCTCACCCGACGCCGCGGCCGAGGTCGGGCCTCCCGTCGAGTTTGTGTCGCTGGCTGATTCCGACTGGGGCACCAACGCATCGCCGGCCAGCAACAACCTGATCAGCCGCATGCCTACATGGTCGCCGCTTCAGCTCCCGATCGACACCTCCGGTTGGATCCAGGACACCACCCTGGCCAACGCACCCTGCGGACCGGACACGTTCTCGGAGCTCCAGGCTCGATATGCTGCCGCCGCCGAGAACACCGTCATCATTCTTCCCGACTGCACCATCGAGGTCGTCACCACGGCGCAAGATTACTGGTACGTGCCGATCAAGGACGGCATCGAGCTGCAGGGGCAGAACCAGACCAAGATCGTGGTCACCGTCCCGGACGGCCACTTCGATGCGGCGAACCTGCCTCAAGAGGGGCTCCGGACCAACCTGTTTGTGTTCGGCACGCCGGGCCTCATGCCAAACGCCGTCTGCGATTGGACAGGCGGGTTCGATCTGGGCTCCCAGAAGTTGGAGCTGGATCCGGCCTGCGGCATCTCGGCTTCCGGGGCCAACGGGTGGTACGCAGGCGACTTGATACGCGTCACCAGCGACGTCTGCCCGGGCCAGGGACCGGGCATGGTCCATCGCCACACCTTCCGCGTGACCTGCGTCGATGGCGCCCAGAGCGGCGACGCGGACAGGGTCGGTACGC
>JAAZYN010000908.1 GCA_014239625.1 Myxococcales bacterium
CCAAAGCTGCTCGCTGCAGCCGCCAGGTACACCATCTCGGCCCACGAGAGCGAACTCTATAGCGCCTGCATGGAGGGCCTGGTGGCGCTGTGGGCCAACCCGCACTCACCTCACCCGCCCAGCCCCGACGCCTATCGATTGACCCTCAAGCGCCTGAGCGCGACACCGCGCCGGCCGCATCAGCCTCCGGCGTCGATCTTCCACGCGTTGCGCCGCATCCCCGTACAGGGTCGCGAGGCGCCCAACCGACGCGCCGCGCGTTGGAGAACCTTGAGCCGCTCCTTCTACCGCCCGGGAGACCTCGCGACGGCCGCGCAGAGCGTGGTGGAAGACCCGGCCGTGCCGTGGCAGACGCGTCTCGCCGGGATCGAGCTGTTGGTCCACCTGAGGACCCCCAAGAGCCGCCTCGAGACCCTCGCGAAGACTCTCGCCAAGGAGCCCGAGGCGCAGGTTCGACCGCTGTTGGTTCGGCTCCAGCGCGTCGACGACTCGCAGAGGTAGACGCTCCTTTGATGTGATACCGTTCCGGTGGTGGCTCTATTCAAGTCCAAGAAGAAGCTGGAAGCCGAGCTTCGACGGGAGGTCGCGGAGGGGCGTTACTTTCGGGCCCCTCAGTACTTCATGGAGCAAGGCCGCTTCGCCGAAGCCGCGGAGATCCAGGCGCTCAAGGGTGAGCCCGAAAAAGCGGGCCAACTCTTTGAGCGCGCCGGACAGCTCGACAAGGCCGCGTCGATGTATATGAAGACCGGCGACTTCGGGATGGCGGCGCTGCTGTATCGGGACGCTGGAGAGTTGGAGCTGGCGGCGGAGGCCTTCGCCGCAGACGGGAGACACGATTCGGCGGCGGAGCTGTTCGAACAGTCCGGTCAGCTGATGAAGGCCGCCGAGCACTGGCGCGTCGCCGGGGACTTGGAACAGGCCGCCAGGGTGCTGGCCCACACGAGCGACACCCGGGAGTCGTCGGGCATGCAGGCCGAGGTCGCCGAGCGACTCTCCAAGTGGGCGGAGGCGGCTGTCCACTGGGAGGCGGCAGGGAACCCGCACCGAGCGCTGGAGCTGTGGCAGAAGCTCGGGGACTCGGCGGAGGCTGCGCGCCTCGCGGAGTTCGTCGGAGACATCCGTCTGGCCGCTCAGATGCGCCTGGACAACGGCGACTTCGTCTCCGCGGGGCAGCACTTCGAGTCCCTCGGCCTGCGGCGCGAGGCGGCCTTCGCCTTTGGCCGCGGCGGCGACGTGAACAAGGCCGTGGAGCTGCTGGCCCAGGTCCAGGACTGGTTCACCATCGCCCGGACCTATCTGTCGCATCAGCGCACCGATGACGCGCGTCAGGTTCTTCGCCGGCTGCGCCCGGAGAGTCCGGATTTCGAGAGCGGGCTCTCCACGCTGGCGCCTCTGGAGGAGGCCGCTGGCAACCACGAAGACGCCTACCGGGCCTACGAGGCGTTGGTCCGTCGCAGCATCGACACCGGGACGGCCGGCAGCCACACCCGCAATTTCATCATGCGTCAGGTCAACATCTTGTGGAACAAGGGGATGTTCACCGAGGCCGTGGGCAAGCTCACCCAGCTCAGGACCCTCGGCATCATGACGCCCGAGCTCCAAGCCAAGCTCGATCAGGTTCAGCAGCAGATGGCGCAACCGGCCACCGGAGCGGGTCAGCTGAGAGCCATGTCGGCGATGCTGCTGGGGCCCTCGAGCGAGCGCTACGCGTTCAAAAAACAGATCGCCCAGGGCGGCAACGGCATCATCTACCTGGCGCACGACAGGACGCTGGATCGAGAGCTGGTCATCAAGATGATCCGCGAGACGGCGCTCCCCACCGAGGTCGCCATCGACTGGTTTCTGCGTGAAGCCAAGACCTCGGCCAAGCTGAACCACCCCAACATCGTGACCATCTACGATCTGGGAAGTATCGAGGGGCAACCCTATATCGCCATGGAGTTCGTCGACGGGGAGACCCTGGTCGACTACGTGGAGCGCACGGTGCTGCCGATGCCGACGAGCAAGCTGGTGGAGGTGTATCAGCCCCTGTGCCGGGCCCTGCAGTACGCGCACGACAAGGGATACGTCCACCGCGACAT
>JAAZYN010000909.1 GCA_014239625.1 Myxococcales bacterium
ACCGCGAAATCACTCGAGCCTCCCGGCGCGTCGCTCAGAGTCTGGTGAGAAATGCAGGCTAGTGCCCCGTATGAAAACTACCGCGTAGTTTTCATACGGGGCACTAGACCAGGACGGCCAGGACGCCCTGCTGGATGAGCCACAAATACAGCGCCACGCGGACGACGCGGACGGACGAGATGACCAGGAATTTCTGGAACGCCATCCCGCCGGCGCCTGTGGCCCAGCAGGCGATGGAGTAGGGCAAAGGGGTCAGGGCGGCGGTCAACAACGCCACGGTGCCGTACTTGTCCACCAGGGCGGTCATCTCAGCGCCTTTGCTGGCCATGATCCGCTGGAACCAGGAGGTCTTGCTCAGGCGGCGGCCGATCAGCCATCCGACCGAGCCCCCGGAGATGCTGCCGATGCTGCCCCACATCACGACGGTCCAGAAATTCATGCCGCCCATCAAGCCCAGCACCGTGAACGCGTCGTTGGGGAGGGGGATCGTAAAGGCGTCGGGGATGAAGAAGCCGGCCGCGACGCCGACCCCCTCCAACTCGCGGACGAACACCTCGGCAAATTCCTGAAGCGGCTCGCGAAAGACGAAGAGGATGCCGCCGATCACGAGCATGACCAGGACGACGATCACGACCATGGCCTTCAACAGCAGCTTGATGTCCAGCTGCGGGCCGTCGTCCTCGCCTGCTTCGGGTGCTGTGACGGGGTCGTGCATAGTCCGGCGGAGTCATACCGGAGCGGCGGGCCGAGGGAAACAGGAAACGGCCACGCTCGTCATCGCCGGACGGAGGCGGGCGACGAGCCGCGTGTCCACAGGACAACCATTGGTCGCCGTGAGGACAGCCGTTTGACGCCATCGAGACCCTGTGACAAGGCCATAGGCCATCATCAGATAGCCGCCCTGCGGGCGGTCTCATTCAAGGAGAAGACACTCATGCGCAGCCTTCGTGGACTGTTGCCGGCGGCCACCGCGGTCGCCGCTATGATGCCGGGCGTCGCCCTGGCGCACCCAGGTCACGGCCTGCAGGCCGGGCACTCCCACACGGAGTGGCTCGTCGCCGCCGTGGTCGCCGCCGTCATCGGCGGCGTGACTTACATCGCACGGCGCAACAGCGCCGAGTAGACAGGAGATCCAACGATGCTCAAGACTATCCTCGACGCCCTCGACGCCGTCCACCCCGCCACCGCCGTGGAGGCGCACTGCGACGGCCCCTGCGGGATCTACGACCCGGCCTCGGCGCGTGTCGCCGGTGAGGCCGTGCGTTCGATGACCAAGAAGATCTTGTCGCTGACCCCTCCCGACGCCAGCGACGGAGCCGCCATGGCGGCCTACCTGAACACCTTGTCGCGCTACGTGGCCATCAAGGAGGAGGAGGCTCAGGCGTGCAAGGATCAGCTGTTGATCCTGTGGACCGACTTCTTCAAGCCCCAGCACCTGGCGGCGCACCCCGGTCTCCACGACACGTTCTGGAAGGCCGCGAAGCTGTGCTCCGCCTGCAAGGTCGAGGTCAGCGCCCAACACGCCGACGAGCTGATGGACGCGATCGAGGCGATCCACACCATGTTCTGGTCGGTGAAGGGCCGCGATGTCGACTGGGTCCTCGCCGGAGGCTGAGGCTCTGCCCGCGCCGTCGCCAGCACTGCTGCTCCGGTGGCTGCTCCGGCGACGGCGTCGCTTCCGGGTTCGAGGTCGGAGCATGGTGCCCGCACTTCAACCCGGCGATCACGTCTTCGTAGACCCTTCGGCGGCATACGCCACCGGGGACATCGTCGTCGCTCGCCACCCCTTCAAGGCCGGCCTCATGCTCGTCAAGCGCGTGGGCGCCGTCGGTGATGACGGGACGCTGGAGCTGCTGAGCGACAACCCGGTAGAGGGTACCGACAGTCGGACCCTCGGGCGGGCTCCCGAGAGCGCGGTCATCGGGCGGGTGGTGGCTCGGCTCTGACCTCGCCCGGGGCCCAGCTCCGTCGAGCTTCGGCCAGGGCCTGTCGGACACGCGGGGCCGAGGCACGCGCCCTGGTCTCCTAGCCCGCATGTCTCACCAACCTCTGGCTCATGCTTGGGATCCTCGGCGCTTTC
>JAAZYN010000090.1:0-9118 GCA_014239625.1 Myxococcales bacterium
CTCGGCCTCTGGCGTCAGCGTCGAAGGTGGGCCCGGCGGTCAGGCTCGGCAGCATGCAGACGCTCTTATCAGATGCCGACGCTCAGCGGCTCGATAGAGCGCAGCAGAACAAAGAGTCGCTCGCCGCCGCGGGTCAGACGCAGCTCCGTGTGGCCGATGACCTCCACATAGACCCCCGACGTCTCCAGCGCGCTCTCGGCCTCTGGCGTCAGCGTCACCCGCGAAGCACGGAGCACAGCCAGAGCCGACCCGACGGTGCTCCCGGGGTCACAGTCCGCGAAGCTCGCCTGCATCAGGCCCGTCCCGGAGTTGGGCGCGATAAACGTTCCGGGCAAGGCCTCGAAGGTCATCAGCGCGCCCGCCTGGATCATGTCATCGAGAGCGACATGTCCGAGGCGCCCTCGGTGCACATCCACCAGGCGCTCCAACACCGCGGCGCTCAGCGTAAACTGAGCCGACTCAGCGGCCTCGACGACGAGCGGGTCAGCGTGATGCGCAGACGGCACCGACAGCGACAGGACGCCGATGACCGCTGCCGCCGCCGCCGCTAACGGCATCTTCCAGGACGACCGCGAGGTCGCGGCGTGCGCAGACGCACGCACGGAGACAGCCCGAGCCCATCGCTCACGATCGAACTCGGTGGGGCCGACCTCCCGACCCGCTACATGCACGCGCAGCTTCAGCTGCTCCAAGCTCATCAGCTGCATGCGGCAGGACGCGCAACGCTCGACGTGGCGACGCACCCCGATGGACTCCACTGGGGTCAGCTCACCGTCCACCAACGCCGACATCAGTGGGCGAGCGCTGTCACAATAGGACTTCTGATCGCGGTTGTCGGTCATCAACCGGCCCTCCCCACCAGGCCACGCCGCCTTGCGTAGCCGCTGCTGGCCAGCGTGTCGCGGAGGCGCTTGCGTGCGTGGTGGATTCGGCTGCGGACCGTACCCAATGGACACTCCATGACGTCAGAGATCTCTTCGTAGCTCAGACCTTCTACATCGCAGAGCACGATCGCCGTACGCTGCCGCTCGCTCAGCTCGCCGAGCGCGAGCAACACGTCGTCATCGAAAGCGTGTCGATACCCGTCCCGACGGCGGGCCATCTTGGAGAGCGCATCAGGCTCATCACCCGGAAGCTGGCCGGGATCTTCCAGCTCCTGCTCGCGACCAGACCTGCGGCGGCCACTGATGAAGGTGTTGCGGGCGATGGTGAAGACCCAGGCCCGATAGTTGGCGTCGCTGGATAGACGAGAGTAGGCGTCGAACGCCTTGGTGAGGGCGTCCTGAACGAGATCCGAAGCCGCGTGCTCGTCGTTGGTCAGTCGCAGCGCGTAGCGATGCAGCCCGTCGACATGGACAAAGACGTTGTCCATGAACTCCTGCTGAATGTCGCGCGTGGGCTTTGTCTTGCGCCTGAACAGAGCTGCCAATGCCTTGCTCCCGGAGGTGGAGTCCTACTGGGATTTTAACGTGCCGACACGTCGAATCGTTCACGTTCTGCCGGATTATCTTGAAAAAACGCCTCGCGGCGGGACTGATGGCCTGGTGAGTAGAAAGGACAGCCGACCCCGAAAAGGGGTCTCTCAGCGACTCCCGCGCGGCGCCCGAAAGCGCCAGAGCCAAGCCCGCCGCGGATGGGATCCCGACGCCCGCCGGCGGGCGTGGCTGGCTGACGAGACGGGTACGATCCTTCGATCGGCGCCGACCACTATCGGGCTGTGCTACCCGAACCCTTATCACACCGCCATGAGCTCGCTGGGCTACCAGGTCATCTACCGAATGATGAACCAGCGCTCCACCATCGCAGCGGAGCGGATCGTCCTTCCAGACGACGTCTCGGAGCACCAGCGGCGGCGGCAGGCGCCGCTGTCGATAGAGTCGGGACGTCCCCTGGCCGACTTCGACCTGCTAGCGTTCTCGGTCGCCTACGATTTAGACATCACAGGGTTCTTTGAGCTCCTCTCGCTGGGTGGGGTGCCGATCCTCAGAGCCGAACGTCAGCCGTACCATCCTCCGGTCATTCTGGGTGGACCGCTGACCGCATCCAACGCGCTGCCGTTCGGCCCGTTCATCGACTTGGCGGTGATCGGTGACGGCGAGATCGCCGTGGCGCGGCTATTGGACGCGATAGAGGAGGCCGACAGCCGCGAGGATTTCCTGGAGCGCGCGGATGGAGTGGACGGGGTGTGGATCCCCGAGCTGCATGGTGATCGCGTACCGGCGGTGCAGAAGGTCAGCGTCGGCGTGCTCCCTGCGGTGGGTCAGATCGTCACCCGACACACCGAGCTGTCCAACATGTTCCTCATCGAGAGCAGCCGGGGCTGCCCGCGATTTTGCAAGTTCTGCCTGGTTCGCAGCCGAGAGAGCCCGATGCGCGAGCCCGAGCTGGAGCGGGTGATGGCGCACATCCCCGAGTGGGCCCCTCGGGTAGGTTTTGTGGGCGCGGCCGTGAGCGAGTGGAGCGGCATACGCGAAGCGCTGCGACGCGTCATCGCCATGGGGAAGGGCGTGGGGGTGTCGAGCCTGCGCGCCGATCGCCTCGACGAGGAGTTCGTTCAGCTCCTCGCTCAGGGCGGCTACAAGACGATGACGGTGGCGAGTGATGCGCCCAGCCAGCGGCTGCGAAACACGATGGCGAAGGGGATCAAGACGCGGCATCTCCTGAACGCCGCTCGGCTCGGGCGAGCCGCCGGGATGAAGCGCCTTAAACTGTATGTGATCATAGGCATCCCGGGCGAGACCCAGGACGACATCGACGAGCTCATCGCGTTCACCAAGGAGTGCGCCGCGATCATGCCGACGGCGCTTGGCGTCAGCCCGTTGGTTCCCAAGCTGCATACGCCCCTGGGTGACGCAGCTTTTGCCGGCGTCGCGCACATCGACCGCACGCTGAAAAAGCTTCGACGAGCGCTCGGAGGGATAGCAGAGCTTCGTTCGACGTCTGCCAAATGGGCGTGGGTGGAGTACCGCATGAGCCAGGGAGGCCAGGACGCCGGGCCTGCTGCGCTGGCGGCATGGCGGGCTGGCGGAGGTTACCGCGCGTGGGCGACCGCGATGCAGGAGGTCGAGGAGCGAGGAGCCCTCCGGGCCGCCGAGCGCTTCGAGCTCTGGCCTGCCGCAGGGATGCGATAGGTGTATGGTAGCGGATGAGACTGCGTTCGTTGCCCATGAGCCTCACGGCGGGCAAGGCTTCGCCTCATCGCGACTTCCAACATGCTGAACACGCGGCCTTCGGCGGTCTGCGACGCAGCTCGGCGTTCGCCATCCTTGGGCCCATGCCAGCCCTACGCCAGCCCGCTTCGGCCTGGACCGAGACGCTTCGGAGCTCGGCGTTCGACCACTGTGACCAGCTTCATGCGGGTACAAACGCCAACAAGACCGCGTTCATGAACCGCAACCCGCGCTCGGTGAGTCGCGCTCGCGTACCGTCGAGATGCAGATAGCCCTGGCTGACCTGCTGGACCACGGTAGCCTGGTACCGGTCCCAAACCGGCGCCAGATCCACCCCCTCGACGAGTCGCCGGAGCCCCGTCATGACGCGCTCGAGGGCGAGGGTGTCATCGTCGATGAGCTCGCTGTCGGCGGTCGGGTCGCCGCTCTCCATACAGGCACTGACGTAGGGCCCCACGCGCCGCAGATTGGTCCACCTTCGACCGTCCGCATAACCGTGAGCGCCCGCTCCCAGCCCAAGGTAGGGGCGCAGCTCCCAATAGCCGCTGTTGTGAACCGCTCGATGTCCCTGCCGCGCGTAGCTGGAGACCTCATAGTGCTCGTAGCCCGCCGACATGAGCACGTCGCGCGTAAGGAACATCATGTCAGCCTGCGCATCCTCGTGCGGAAGTCGGACTCGGTTGTCGCTCACCATCTTGGCCAGAGGCGTGCGCTCCTCGACGGTCAGCGCGTAAATCGAAAGGTGCGGGACGTCCCACCGGAGCACCTCGTCGAGGGTCTCGCGCCATTGGCCCTGAGTCTGCGTCGGCAGGCCGAAGATGAGGTCCAATGTGACGCTCTGGAAACCCGCATCGAGCGCAAACTCAACCGCGCGGCGAGCGGTCAGCGCGCTGTGACGACGGTCCGCCGCTTTCAAAATCTTGTCATCGGTGGCCTGAACCCCGATGGACACCCGATTAACCCCTGCGGTTCGGTAGTCCACCAACCGCTCGCGGGTGATATCGGAAGGGTTCGCTTCCAAGGTGACCTCGGCGTCGGCACGCAGACCGGGTCGCTGAGCGGCCGCGTCGATGAGGCGCTGCACCTCGCGCGGGTCCCACAGGCTGGGCGTCCCCCCCCCGATATAAAGCGAGCGGGCCGGTCCTTCGAGCAAGTCGGAGCGCCCGACCAGCTCGCTAAGCACCGCGTCGGTGTACCGACGATGCGGCACCCTGGGAGGGGTGAAGACGTTGAAGTCACAGTAGAAACAGCGGTGGACGCAGAAGGGGAAGTGGACGTAGATCCCCCCGCCGCTGGACCAGTCAGCGTCCAAGCGAGTACACGCCGCCGACGGACTTGGGCAGGAGGCTCTCATCGAAGATGCGGTCGAACGAGGGCCCCTCGACGGCGAACGTCTGCTTCGGCACGCCCTTGACCATGTCGACCGCAACGAACGACGGCGACTGCTGAAAGTCAGTGCCCTGCAGCCGTCCCCCGGGACCCGACAGCCCGCCTACGCTGACGACGTCCAGAGCTCCATAGGTCCCCTTGAAATACACGCGGTAGGCCGCCGTGATAAGGGCGGTCACTCGTCCGCGCAGGAACAGCTCGTAGATGCGAAACCCCTTATCGAGGGTCCCTACGTGCGTGTCAGAAAATTTCGCCACCGGCAGGTACGACACCACATAGCGCGCGTCGTAGATCCGAGCCTTGGCCAACTGGTCTCGCATCCACTTGATGGTCTGCTCGCTGACCGCTGGCCCGGTGGCCGTGGTATCGGTCGAGATCACCATGAAGAACACGCCCTTATAAGTGAATGCGTATCGAGCCGGGTACGCGGATCCCTCCAGCAGCTGGACACCGGGAGCTGCCAGCGCGCCACTGAATGCGCGGTCGCCAGGGGCCAACGCATAGGCCACCTTGGTCCCGGCGGCGGTGAGCCCGCTCATCACGCCGTCGACACCACCGATGCCGCCCGCGTGAATGACCAGCTCCGGCCTCACGTCTGATTTCAGGGCATCTGCCGCGGCCCGGACACTCGTGGGAACGCCTCCGGAGGCGACCGTGTCGGCGATGACGGCAAAGCGAAAGGTCCGGTCGCCCGAAGTGGGGCGCTTGGGGATGGCGCGCGAGCTGGTCAACGGATCGGTCCCATCGAGCAAACCGGGAACCACTTCCAGCCGCTCGATCGGGACTGTGCGCTTGGAGCGGTGCTCCCAGTCGCCATCGGTGAGCGTCAGGGTGACGATCTCATCCGCCATCCCCGCCATGAAAGTGTGCGTCACGTGGCACCCCTCCGCGGTCTTACCGTCGCCGAAGTTCCACGAGCAGCTCGCCGTCTCATGCCCTTTGGGAGCCTGTTGGAGGCGAAAGGCGACCTGTGTCGCGCGATAGACCCGCAGCTTGGGAGGCTCGATCTCCCATCGAAGGCCGATGCGCTCGTCGTCATCGGGTTGAGCGCTGCCCGAGCCGTCGGTGCGTGAACGCGCCTCGAGCCTTGAGATCGCGGTAGACAGGTAACGCGGCGCACCGGCGTCGGCGGCCACCGGGTCCAGCCTCGACACGGCAGAGGCCTTGGACGCGGCGAGGCCTTCGTCATCGTCACAACCACCACAACCGAACCCGGCGATGGCGAGCAGGAGGGAGAAAGCCGAAGCCCTTGAAATCACAGCCGTGCACATGATGGCCGAGGTTAAGGCGGGGTCAGTCGACCGGCAAGAAAAGCGGGCATCGAAGGAATCAGCAACTCGCGCCATCGTCATTGGCATCCGGGAAGTGGTGGAAGGGAGCCTCGTCGATGGCCGCCACCACCTCACCTGAACGCCTCAACAAGACGGTCGATTCCCTCACATTCGCCGCGGTAACAGCTCGGCCGATCTGAGCGCAGCCGAGCTCTTTCAAGGCACTGGCGACGAGCTCGGGGGCCGCGAGTAACAACGCATAGTCCTCTCCACCAAGCAGCCGTTGCTTCGGCGGTACGTCCAAGAGCGCGGCGTCGTCAGGCAGCGCTTCGACATCGACCATCAGGTCCACACCCGACGCCCGCGCCATCCGGCTCGCGTCGAGCCACAGGCCATCGCTGATATCCAAACCCGCCACGGCGCCCGCCTTGAGCGCCGCCGGGCCTACGCTGAGGGGCGGGTCGGGCCTCAAATGTGCCAGCAGGAGGGGATCTTCAGCCCACTCGGCAGGAGGCGGCTGAACCGACCAACCGGGTTGGGCCTTCGCCAACTCCAGCCAACGCTGAAGCCCTACCCGGGAGCGACCCAGATGGCCTGCCACCCACAGGCCAAATCCGGGCTCTACGGTCCCTCGCTGGAGGGCTCGTCGGGCTTCGAGATGCCCCCAGCAGGTGACGGTAAACATCGCCGGGCCGGGGCTAGCGACAACATCACCGCCGGCCAGGACGACCCCCGCCTGCTTGGCGTACTCCGCCATCCCTTTGCCGAAGAGCCGCCACCACGCGTCGGGCATATCGTCGGGCACCGCGGCGGCCAACGTGAACGCCTCCGGCAGAGCCCCCATAGCCGCGAGATCCGACAGGCTGCTGGCCAAGACCTTCCAACCGAGCCACTCGGGAGGGTGAGCGCGCACAAAATGGACGTCTTCGACCAACGCGTCCGTCGAGAGGACGCGGTGGGGACCGACGCACAGCAAGGCCGCATCATCGCCTGGGCCTTCCGGCCCTTCGCCGGTGGGCACGACATCGGTCAGGGCGGATATGAGGCGCCCCTCCCGTCCACTGAGCGACAGAGTCCTGTCAGCTATCATTACCAACACCGAGCTACTTCGCGGTCGGCTCCGATTGGCGACGTGCTGCGCGCAACTTCAGCTCCTCTTCCACGGTGCCGCGCGCGCGGACAGTGTCGAGGTCGACCGTCAGGATATGTGGGGCTCGCACAAGCGAGTTGTCCCCAATGACCACGATGGGACCGGTCGCACCAGCAAAATCGTTCGTGGTGCGCAAGCCGTTGAGGATCTTCAGACGAGCAGAGTGGTCGGTGCCGCTCGCCAGGTTCACCGAGCGCGCTAGATACGCGGTGGCGTCAAAGACCTCTGCATGAAAAGCGAGGGGCTGTTTGGCGTATCGCTGCTTGAAGGCGAGGGCGAAAGCGTCCGCGCGCGCGTCAGCCTTGGCATGAAACGGAGCGACGAACACGGCGTTGTCCGTGAGGTGCTCGCCGGGATCGATGACGGTGGGGTGATTCCAGCCATCGCTCCCCAGCAGCTGTACGCTGGGATGCTTGCGGGTACCGACCGCGCCAGGAGTAGTGCGCAGCTGGATCCCCCAATACTTGAGGAAGGGAACGATGCGCCGCACAGCCATGGACTGATCGGGGATGAACAACCCATCGAAGTCGACCCGGGTCTTTCCCCGCTTGGCGCGGCTCTTCGCGCCGACGAGGCGCTGGACCACCGGGTTGAAGGACTTGGTCCCGGGCTCGTAGGATTCTATCGCCCGCACCTCGCCGCCCAGACGCACTATCTCGTCCCAAAACCCAGCCATCTGTCGAAACCCGTTCGCGTCGTCGGGATAGAGGATGGCGACACGTTTTATTCCGAGTGTGTGGAAGGCGTAGTGGGCCAAACCCTTACCCAGCTCGGCGCGACTCAGGCGCATCCTGAACACCGTGGGCTTTGCCGCCGAGACCCCGTGATGACGGCTGAGCACGACGTGCGGTACTCCAAAGACGGCGCTCACACGCGCGGCCGATGCGGTCTCCTTCTCACCGATGGGTCCCAGCAGAGCCGCGACGTTGTGCGTGAGTATAAGCTCACGCGCTTGCTGCGCGGCCACGGTAGCGTCCGCTCGGGTGTCCCGCACCACGAGCCGCACCCCGCTGGCCTTTCCGAGAGCCAACTGAACCGCCTCTAAGGCGGCTTGACCAAGGCCCTGGTACTTGCCACTCAGGGGCAACAACACACCGACGGTTCTCGGCTTGACGGTGTTCCACGCGGCGACGGTCTTGATGACCTCCCTGGCTTCGCGCTCGACGTTGGGGTCACCGCGCCGCAGCGCGAGCCCTGCCGTCTCAGCCGCCGCAGCGAGCTCACCACGCTTGAGCATGTCACGGGCTAGCCGCAGGGCAACCCAGGCGCTCCAAGGCGACGACTGAGGGACGCGCCCGTAGAGCGCCTCCAGCGCAGCGCGCGATCCCAACGCTGGACCGACGAGCTGCTGCAACAGCTCCTTGGCCTGATCAGCTGACGTGCCGAGAATGTGCTCGGCGGTCGTCGGGTCACCGTCGAGAAAGGTCGCCCGCGCCCTGCCACGGGTCGCCGTCTCCTTCTTGTCAGCGTCGTCGCCGGACGCCAACAACGCCTGCTGATATGCATCCACGGCGGCATCAAACTCTCCCAGGCCTTCCAGGGCCTCTGCGCGGAGCGACCATCCCAGGAACGCCAGACCTGGAGCGACCGTGGGCGAGAGAGTGCGGCGCGTCAGCGCTTCCGCACGCGCATAGTGCTTTCGCTCGAGCGCCAGTCGCGCCAAGCGGTGACCGGCCTGGAACGCCTCCTGAGTATCGGGACGTGCCCGCAGCAGCACGCGGAGCACGCGTCGAGCGCCCATCGGATCACCGCCGCGCGTCATCGCAGCCGCCTGTTTCAGCGCCGCCTGTCCCTGGGCTGTGGCACGTGGCGCGTGCGGAGTCGGTGACGCGACGACTGCGGCCGGGTTTTGGGGAGCAGGCACAGCGTGAACCCTTCGGCCGGACTCGTTGGTCGCACAGGCCGCCGCGAGTAAGCTCGCCAGGATCACTATTCTCATCGGACTACGCGCTACCTCGTTCATTGGATCCGTCGCCAGGGCCACCCAGCATGCGATCGAACGCATCGGTCTTGGGAAACACTCCCGCGCCGAGCACTTCGGCTGCCATTTGGAGCGCCTCGCGGTGTGGCTCATCGAGCGAAGACGGCATCTCCAACCGGATGGTGACCAGCTGGTCACCGGTCTGCCCCGTTTTCGG
>JAAZYN010000090.1:9128-9360 GCA_014239625.1 Myxococcales bacterium
GACCGTTGAACGTGGGGACGCCGATCTTGCCGCCGATCATTGCGGTGAGGACAGACACCGGCCGCTCCACGCGCAGGTGCTGCCCCTCGCGGCGGAGGAAAGGATGCGCGCGGACCTCGACGTGCACAAAGCAGTCGCCGTTGCGCCCCCCGTGCCGCCCTTCCTCACCGAGCCCGCGCAGCACCAGCACCTTACCGTCCTTGGTTCCGGCCGGGATGTCGACGGTCACGCT
>JAAZYN010000910.1 GCA_014239625.1 Myxococcales bacterium
CGCTGGCACGTGTTGTCCGCCATCGCGTCGTCGTGGTCGTAGCAGGTGTCGCCGATCAAGCAGTGTCCATCGCTGGGCGTGTAGACGCCGCTCGCGCCCTCGCCGCTCCCGGTGGTACAGTCTCTCCCGTCCTCGCATTGGGCGCTGTCGCTGCACTCGCAGCTCGGGCTGAAGGTCTCGACGCAGCTCCCGTCGGTGCCGCAGACCCCACCTTCGAGACACACATCGCCGCTGGAGCAGGGAGCACCGGCGGTGGTGGTCGGGCCGGCGACACATTCACCGGAGTCGTCGCAGCTCCAGGACCGGCAAGGCTCTTGACCACAGCTGGTGCCGGTTGGCCGGGGCTCCACGGCGCACGCTCCGGCCAGGCACATCGCCACTGAGCAAGGGTCACCGGGTGCGGGGCAGTCCGTCGCCGGATCCAGGCAGGCGCTGACCGTGTCAGCAGACGTGATGCTGTCGGCTCCAGCCCCTCCCTTCGGCGCGAAGTCGAGGCATCCGCCCAACGCGAGCCATACCAACAGTGGGATCAGCCAGGCGCGATCGGCGTAGCTCCAGCGTATTGAGGGGGGCGACATCATACTCACTGTAGCCGATAGCCCGAACAAGAATCAAAGCCGCGCGCGGGCCGCGGATACGGGACCTTTTCAACTGCACCCGTTGCTTGACGGGGTCGCTCTCGCTACGCTGAGAGGACGGAGGTTGGTCGGCCATGTCAAGACGAATGGGAGCGCTGCTCGGTGTATTGAGCGCCGTCGCTTGCACAGCCCCGAGCGACTCGCTCGGCCCGGGCGCGGACATCGCTGACGCGGGTCAGCGCGACGGGGCAGCGGACGTGCCCGTAGGCGTGGATGCCATCGGTGACGGCGGCGACGGCGTCCTATCGCCGGATGTGGCTCCTGACGATGAGGCGTCGTTGGACGTCTACACGCGCCTGCGGCCGACCTGTGTTCCGTGTCACGGTGCGGGCTGGCCGCGGCCCATGTTTTCGAGCTTCGATGCCTTCATGACGCTGCTCGTGACGGCGACGACCCCGGCTGATGACTTCGCGTATGTGGAGCCGGGGGAGCCGGAGGCGAGCCGCCTCATCGATCTCCTGGATAAATCTGAAGGCAGCTACTTCATGCCCGCCGGGACCGCGTTCATCGACCTGGAGGCGGCCGGGCTGACCGAGATCACCATCGCGGAGATCGAGGAGTGGATCGCCGGGCTCGACGCGATCGTGCCTCCGCCCGTCGATGACGCGACGCCGCCCACGGACGGGGTGCTCGTTCGACGCCTCACCGCACGGCAGCTGGTGGTGGCCGCCCACGCGGTGCTTGGCCTGGAAGAGAGTGATTTCTGGGGGTACACCACCAGCTATGGGTCGTATGTCGTGGTCAAAAACGACCAGATCATCAAGTTCCCGGTGCGGAGCCCCGACGCGACGCCAGACGTGCAGGTCAACAGTTACCAGTTCAAGCCCTCCGCCGAGCGTCGCTGGGCGTCCCTGGGCGGCCCGGACATCGGCAATGGCCGCAAGGGCAACACCGAGATCTCGCCTGCGTTTTTGCAGCACTGGCTGCAGACGAGCCAGGCGTGGTGCCGGATGGCCGTGAAGAAATCCGGCAACGACGCCGTCTTGGGCTCGCTCTCGCTGGCCGACACGACCTCTTCGAGCGAGGCGGCGATCGCCGATCAGATCGGCGCGCTTCATCTGCGGATTCTGGGTGAGCCGGCTACGGAGGCGCAACGGGAGGTCTTGATGGACGAGGTCTTCAAGGTCTACGAGGCCTTCTCGAACACCGAGAGCGCCTGGACCGCGGTCTGCTCAACCTTGCTGCGCGATGTGCAGTTCATCACCTACTAGCCCGGATCACTCATGGCACTTCGAACGAGACCGAGGAGGTGTAGCGCTGACGGGCGTGGCGCGGACCGGAGGCGGGTGACGCCGGTGTCCACAACCGCCGGGTCGGTCGCAGGGAGGTCGCGCCGGTCAGCGCTTTGGATCCGCCGGTTGCAGCCCGGGAGGCATGAATGATCAGGGCTAGCCCGCATTTCTCACCAGACTTCGGCTGCAACCTTCGGATGGGCAGGCG
>JAAZYN010000911.1 GCA_014239625.1 Myxococcales bacterium
GCGTCATCAGCCCGTCATCCTGGACTTCGGTCTGGCTCGCGAGATCGAGGGGGACGACCCCACGCTCACCCGCACCGGAGACCTGTTCGGCACGCCCGCCTACATGGCCCCCGAGCAACTGATGGCCCAGCGTATTCGTGTCGATCGTCGGGTCGACATCTGGGCCTTGGGCGTCGCTCTCCACGAGAGTGTCACGCTGACCCGTCCGTTTGACGCCGCCACCCGCGAGGGCATGTACCAGGCGATCCTCACCAAGGACCCTCCCGACGCGCGCAAGCTGAATCCCGCGATACCCAAGGACCTGAGTGTCGTCCTCAAGGTGGTGCTCGAGAAGGACCGTGACCGCAGGTACCAGACGGCGTTGGATCTCGCCGACGACCTGCGCGCCGTACGAAAGGGGACGCCGATTCGGGCGCGTCCGCCATCGGCGGTCATCCGCGTCTGGCGATTGGCGCAGCGAAACCCGGCCGGCTCGCTGCTCCTCACGACGTTGTTCCTCGTGCTGATCGTGGGGCTGCCCCTGATCGCCTACCAACGCGGTCTCTTGCAGGCCGCGGAGCCGGATCGGGCACGTGGCGAACGTCAGCGGCGGCAGGACCAATTCGCCGGTGTCCTGGGTGACGGCCTCGCCGCCCTGGTCAGCGACCGACGCTGGGTCCGTGGCAAGGGTGCGACGGAGTCGGCGGCGGACCATTTCCGGCGGGCCGTGGAACTGCGCCCCGAGAGCACGGAGGCCATCGGCGGACTCGTCGTGTCCCTCCTGAAGCAGAATCCGGGCGAGGCGCTGGCGGTCCTGGAGACCCATCGTCGAAAGTGGTCCGATCTGCCGTCGCTACATCTCATTCGCGCGGATGCACTGCGCGCCCTCGGGCACACTGTCCAGGCCGATGCCACCCTGAAGAGGACTTCGGCCCTCTCGACCCGCTCGGTCGACCGGTTCATCCGAGCATTGCACACGCTATCGCAATCCCAGACCAGCGACGAACGAGCCGCGCGTCGGGCAACGGAGCTCCTCACTCTGGCTCTCGTGCGACTTCCTTCAGGGAAGCGCCCGTATCACCAACTCCGAGCCATCGCCCTGGGTCGTTGCGGCACCCACAGCGAACGCGCTGAAACCGCTGACCTGCTGATCAGTCAGTGGCCGCGATCGTCCCGCGCTCACTTCTACGCCGGGAGCCTACTCAAGCACCAGGACCCGGAGCGCGCCGAACAGATGTATCGAGAGGCCCTGAACCTCCGGGGCGGCGCCGTCACCATGAACAACCTCGCCAACCTGTTGGCCACCGAGCGGCGATATGACGAGGCGCTGGCGCTGTACAAGGAAGCCTTGAAACGAGACCCTGGATACAAGCTGGCGCCCTACAACCTGGGTGACACCTTGATGTCCCTCAACCGCCCCGAAGACGCGCTGCCCTATCTGGAGGCGGCGACCCGGTCGGACCCGGACTTCGGTGAGGCCTGGGCCTTGTTCGGCCGTGCGTTGCAGTTGACGGGGCGATTCAAGGAGGCCATCTCGGCCTTTGATCGCGCGGACCACCACGCACCTCTTGACGGTGGGCTCGAAGACCGCCTCCCCAGCTGGCGGCAGGACACCGAGTCCTTCATCGAACTCGAGCCGACCTTGCAGGAACAACGAAAGGACGGAGAACCCACGGTCGCCGATGGCAAGCGCCTCCTCGCCGGACGGACGGCGTTCGCCAGGGGCTGGGTGGTCACCGCGGCGCGGTTGTTCCGCACCGAGATCAAGCGAACGCCCCGCAGGACAACCACCATCGCGTGGCATGGCGTCTGTGCGGCGGCGTGCGCCGGGCTCCACGGGGAGCCGGGGCTCGAGATCGGCGAAGAGGAACGCGCCCATTGGCGCGAGGAGTCCCGTGGCTGGGTCGAGCATCTCGTCAAGACCTACGAAGGTCTTCACAAGCGAAACCGAGTAGGGCGAGAGTCCCTGCACACCGTCCTGCGACAGTTGATCGACGACCCCCACCTCCAGCCGTTTCGCCCCGGTTCCTTCGACCCGACCCTGTCCCTGAAGGAGCGCGAAGCGTGGCGGAAGCTCTGGTCCCTGATGGACACCT
>JAAZYN010000912.1 GCA_014239625.1 Myxococcales bacterium
AGCCTCGCATCACCGGAACGATCACGCGGTAACCCGCGCTGACCAGGTGGTCGGCGAGCCCATCGAAGCTCCGAGGGTCATCGGGAAACCCGTGCAGGATGAGCACCGCGCCGCGGGAGCTGCCCCCGGGCGGACGCCGCTGGACCGCGGAAAATGCCAGCCCGTCGTGCCTGAGCGTCACCGTCTCCGAGGTCCTCACTGCGCCGTCAGCTTGCCTGTCGCCGCGTCGTATACGCCGGTGAGACGGCTCTCCGTGCCGTCGGTCAACACGACGGCCAACGCCGCGTCGTATCTGCCGACCATGGGGAGGGCGGGCCACGCCACCTCGAGTCGCCCATCGTCGCGTCGCACGTCGCCGGCCGTCTCGCCGACCGGGTTGTCCTGGAGGCGCAGCACCACTCGTGCTCGCTGGAGCTGCAAGCCCCTGCCCCCTTCATCCAACTGGATCAGCGACTTCATCGGCAGGTGGATCGCCGGGCGGGGCACCGGGAGGGCCACGGAGAGCTGTCGGCCACCACCGAGGGTGACCTTGGCGACGAACTCGTAGCCTGGGCCAAGCGCCGGTCGCGGTGCGGCGAGGAACATCTGGGGCGGATCGGCCTCGGGCGTGTCTCGCCTGGCCTTCCGCTTGGCCTTCCGCTTGGCCTTCCGCTTGGTCTTCTCAACCCTCGCCTTGCCCTTTTTGGAGCGCGCCTTGCGGGCGCTCGGGGTGGCGCCGGTGCCGTCGCGCGTGTCGGCGGCGGGCGTCTCGGGAGCGCCGACCTCGGCGCTCGACCCACCGCTGTCTCGCACGCCGAACCAATAGGCTGCAAACCCCCCACCCCCTACCAGGAGCGCCACCATCAACGCGACGGTCAGTCGCTTGGCCTTGTGGGAGCCCGCTGGGCGACTGGGCGCCGCGGCGCTTCCGCTGGCGACGGTCTTGGCGACCTGCGCCTCGCGCGACTCGAGGCTCGTCGACAGCGGCGTCATGGCGCCGGTGAAGCGGGTGACCATGGATGCGTCGGGCACCATCTCGGGGGTCGTCTGGACGACCGGGAACTGGGCCAGGTCATCGAGCAGCTCATCGGCGTCCTGGTACCGTTTGGCCACGTCGCGCGTGAGGAGCTTGTCCACGATCCGATGGACTTGCTCGGGGATGTCTTCACCGCCGACTTGCATGAGCGAAGGCGCGTCCTCCGTGACCCGCTTGGTGAGGACCGCCATCGCCGTGGGGCCGCTGAAGGGGAGCTGGCCGCTGAACATCTGAAAGGCCATCACCCCCAAGCTGTACATGTCGGCGGCGGGCCCGACCTCGGTGCCCATCGCTTGCTCTGGAGCCATGTAGTCGGGCGTGCCGGTCACCAGGCCCGTCTTGGTCAGCTTCTCGACCTCGTCGGCGCCGTCATCGGTGATCGCCGCGATGCCAAAATCCAGGATCTTTACGTGCGTGGCTCGTCGCTCTTGGAGGATCATGACGTTGGCCGGTTTCAAGTCGCGATGCACGATCCCGCGCGTATGCGCATCATGGAGGCCCCTGGCCGTCTGGCGCAGGACTTCAATCCCCCACATGAAGTTGACGGAGTCACCGACGGTCCGCATGACACGAGACAGCGGGACGCCCCTGACCAGCTCCATGGCGATGTAGAACAGCGGCGAGCCGTCGACCGGGTAGGTGAACGTCTCGAAGTCGTAGATTCTTACGATGTGCGGGCTGGAGAGCTCACTGACAACGCGCGCCTCGCGCTCGAAGCGGCGCGCGATGACGGTGCGGCTCAGCTGCGGTGACAGCACCTTGATAGCGACCTCTCCGCCCAACGAGCCTGTCCGGCGGGCGCGGTAAACGGTGCCCATGCCGCCCTCGCCCAACCGGGACTCGACCTTGTAGCGATCGCTCAACACGAGCCCGATCAAGGGATCGAGCCCCCAGCCACCGTGAGGGCGGTTGGTCCCGCAGCTGGTGCAGTTACCCCAACCTGCCTCAACGACCGTGAGGCAGTCATAACAGACGAGTGGTGCGTTCATGAGCGAGCGCTCGCTAGTGCCCTGTGTGAAAAGTTCGCGGTCACCATCCTGGCTTGTCTGGCCCCCGC
>JAAZYN010000913.1 GCA_014239625.1 Myxococcales bacterium
CCCTCGGCCGGGCCCGTCCCCGCACACCCAACGGATACGGCTCGGGCTCAGGCCTGAGGTGACGACGCGCCGGGCCGCGCCCGTCCGAGGCAGAGGGCAGAGCGATAGCCGCCGAGCCAACGCCCGGTTTGCCTGCGCGTGCGGCCTACTGCAGAGGGCCAAGCGGGACCCGGCGCGGGGGCCACATCCCGCCGGGTGAGGCACGCGTTGAAGCGCACCCCGTTGGAGAGCCCGCCGCTCAGGCCCCTTCTTCATGCGAACGCGCCCCGGTCGGAGGGCCCGGCGCTCAGTACCCCTTCTTCATGAGCAGGCGCTCACCGCGAGAGAGCTCCCTGATCGAGCGCACCACGACGCCCAGAGACGTCTTAGCGAAGCTCTTGACCACCATGACCTCACCCACGTTCTCCCAAGGGAACTTGTTTCGCTCTTTCTCTTCGTCTTCGTCATCGGTGACGGTCGCCGGCTCAGAGCCCTCACCCATTCCGTCGCCGCGGCGCTGGATGATGAAGCGGTTGCCACGAGCCACGCCATCCGTCTTACCCTTGTCGAGCAAGACGTATTGCCACTGCCCCCCGAACCGGAGCGCTGCGTTGTCGTGGTCGACGATGGTCGCCAGCACCCGCTGCGCGTTGGCGGCTGGATTCACGACCCAGGAGTGGGGCAGGATGTTGGTCAGCTTGTCGCCCCGCTTAATCTCCTGATAGCTCTTTATGATCAGCGCCTTGACGTAATCGTTCTTGGCGTCCAGCACCCGCGCCACGCCCAGCTGCCGGATCTTTCGGCCGACGATCTCGCCCGTCTGGGGGTGCTCCACGACACCTTCGTCGCTATAGATCGTGAAGCGCTCGCCGCGCTTGACCGTCGTGTCTTTCTTGAAGGAGACATAGACCTCGTCGTACTCGCCGAGGACCTCTTTTTCCTCCCGCGCGTGGACGATGGCCCCGGCCTCTTCGACGGCTTTACCGGGGATGAAGCTGACCCAGCGGGCCAACGCCTCGATGTCGGACTTGGTCTGACTGTATCTCGACTCGCTCCACACGAAGGTGCCGCCCTTGGGGGCCGAGCTGCCGCGCATCAACAACAGGTCACCGGGGTAAATCCAGTGCGGGTTGGTGATCTGCGGATTGTAGGACCACAGCGTGGGCCAGAACCACGACTTACCCCACCTCGCCGAGCAGATGTCCCACAGGGTGTCTCCCCTACGGACGACGTAGTAGGCGCCCTTGCCGCCAGCGGAACCCTTGGTCACGATCGAAGGCGCCAGCTTGTCGCCCATGGCCGACGCACGCTCGGGCGCCACGGTCACCGTGAAGCTGAGGGCCACCAGCCCGATCACCCAGACTCGCCATTTCGCCATCATCAAGAATCTCCATGCCCCAGCGCCAGGCGTCGCTCGCGCGCGACCTTCGACAGGCGAGACGAGGGGAACAAGCTCTCCACGTCCGCTAATACCTTCTGGGCGTAAGACGTATCCCCGAGGCGAGCGTAACAAAGCGCGCTCTTCACCATGGCGTCGCCGACCTTGTTGCCGTCGGGGTACCGAATGATGATGTCTTGAAAGTACGACAGCGCCTGCAGCCATCGGCCCTGACGGTAGGTCGTCTCCCCCAACCAGTACAGCGCGTTGTCGGCGAGCTCGTGGCGCCAGAAATACCGCAGCACCTTCCCAAAACCCTTGCCCGCCGCACGATCCTCGCCGCTCCGGAAGGCCTCGAGGGCCCGCTTGTAGATGCGTTGGACCTTTCGCTCTTTTTTGCCCGAAAAAGACGTCTGGCGCGTCATCCGCTGCGGCCCCGGCGCCCGCTTTATGACGACCTTCTTGGCCTTCTTCACCCGGCTACGGGGCGCGGGAAAGCTGCGCAGCTTTGGCATCGGCTTCAACTCGACCTTCGGCGCTCGGTACGACACGACCTGGGCTCGGGGCCGATCCAGCGACGGCGCTTGTGCAATGAGCGGCACCGGCTTGGGGTGGGATCGCGACGGGCGCCGAGCGTCCGCCCGCTTGGCCGCGCGCTTGGCCGCCCGAGCCGCCCGCTTGGCCGCCCTAGCCGCGCGCTTGGCCGCCCGAGC
>JAAZYN010000914.1 GCA_014239625.1 Myxococcales bacterium
AAAGCGCCGAGGATCCCAAGCATGAGCCAGAGGTTGGTGAGAAATGGGGGCTAGGGCGTGTCCCTGAATTGGGTGAGACGGTCACGGCCCACAGTTCACGCCCACGGTCCACGCCCGCAACCTACGCGGTCACCATCCTGGTTTGTTTGGCCCCCGCAGTCGTGGGGCGGACCGGAGGCGGCAACGCGGCGCAGCACAGCCGGTGATTATGGACACTCCACTGTATTTTCGACAGCTCTTGGCGGGACGTGACTTCGGGGAGGACGACCCGGTGGCCTGCCAGATGCAGAACTTCGTCTACCTCATCGGGGACCGGCGGGTGGGTGAGTGTTTCGTGGTGGACCCGGCGTGGGCCGTGCGCGACCTCGTGGACCTGGCAGGTCGCGACGGGATGCGAGTCACCGGCGCGTTGGTGACCCACTATCACCCCGACCACGTCGGGGGCGAGCTGTGGGGGCACGAGATCGACGGCCTCCCGACCCTCATGGAGGTCGCGCCGTGTCCTGTCCACTGCCATCGCCTCGAGGCTGACGGGATCCGGAAAGTGACCGGTGTGAGCGCCTCCGATCTGGTGACCCATGGGAGCGGCGACACCGTCCGGTGCGGCGACGTGGAGATCGAGCTGCTGCACACGCCGGGTCACACCCCCGGGTCTCTGTGCTTTCGGGTGGCGGGCTCCCTGGTGAGCGGCGACACCCTGTTTTTGCAGGGCTGCGGCCGCGTGGATTTGCCTGGCGGGGACTCCGATCAGATGTTCGCGAGCCTCCAGAAACTCAAGACGCTGCCGGACAGCTGCGTCGTGTTCCCGGGGCACGCCTACAGCGGAGCCCAGGCACCCATGGGAGATCTGCTGGGGCAAAATCACTACCTGCGCGTCGCCGATCTGGAGATGTGGCGGCAGATGTTCGGTTGATCGGGATTGCCCCCGCCGGCCGTCGGGTTTAAATCAGGGTACTCGTGGACTCGCGCCCTCCCCAAGACTCGCTGAATCCGGCCGCGCTCGAGCTGCTGAGGTTTCGCCAGCGCCTCTTCGCGGCGACGCCGCGCTTGTGGGTGACGTACGCCCTGGTCGCCCTCAACTGCGGCGTATGGATGGTCCAGGTGGTCGCAGGGGTAGACGCCGCCTCACCGGGGGCCGAGGTGCTCGTGCGGTGGGGAGGGAACCTCGGCACCGCCGTCCACGCGGGTGAGTATTGGCGACTCCTCAGCGCTACCGTGCTCCACGGCGGGGCGATCCATCTCGCCTTCAACATGTTCGCGCTGTGGATCATCGGGCAGACCGTCGAGCGCGTGCTGGGCAACGCGGGGTTCGCCGCGACGTACCTGATCAGCGGACTGGCCGGCAGCGTGGCGTCGGTCATCGCGTCTCCCGATGTCGTCAGCGTGGGGGCCTCGGGCGCAGTCTTCGGCATCCTGGGTGCCCAACTCACCGCGCTGTTGAGTCGTCGCGTCGGTCTACCGGCGGCGCTGCGCCCGGGGATCATGCGCAACGGTGTCCTCATCATCGGTGTCAACCTGGCCTTCGGGTTCAGTATCCCGAACATCGACAACGCGGCGCACATGGGGGGGCTCATCGCCGGCGCGATGGCGGGCGCGGCCCTCGCCCACTCGCTGGACTCGGAGGGCATCGCGCGTCGGGGGCGACGGGCAGCTTTGGCGACCCTGGGTGGCATCGGCATCCTGGCCGCCACGCTGGCCTTGGTGCCCAACTCCGCGGGCGCTGACCGCGCTCGGATGCCGAGCGGGCGGCGGGAGCTCGACGACGTCCACAGCGTCTACCTGGAGCTCGTCCGCGGCTTGAACGAGCAGGAGAGCGTGCGCCGGGCCACGGGACGTCCTCTGGGTGGCTGAGGCTCGAGTCGCGTTGTATGTAGCCCACGCGGAGCTGCTGCGGAGTCCGACCCGGCGAGCCGAGCAGCGCTTCGAAGAGGCCCGCGATCGGCTGAGGGCCTCCGAGTCGGCGTTCTGCGACCCTGGCCGAGGGTGGTGACGGCGCGCTGATGGTCCCGTGGGGGGTGTCGATACCCCGGCGCCGCTCCTGTCAGGCGGTGCGTCAAGGCGTCGCCGG
>JAAZYN010000915.1 GCA_014239625.1 Myxococcales bacterium
GCGGAAGCGCAGGTCGATGCGCACATCTGGGGGTGGGACATCAACTGCGCCGCCGTGGGATCCGCGCGGCAAGGACGCTACGGAGCCTGGGCCCTGCGAAGGCTCTCCTCGGAACTTCAGAGACGGTATTTCCGGCGGCTCGATAGCGACCATTACGAAGTCGTCGATGCGCTCAAAGAGCGCGTCCGCTTCGACGTGAGGAGCCTCACCGACACCCCGCTTCCCGCAGCGCCGACGCCCGGCGGCTGGTCCCTCATCCTGTGCCGTAACGTCCTCATCTACCTGTCCCGGGAGCCCGCCCGTCGAGTCGTCGAAGCCCTGGGTCAGGTCCTGGCGCCCACGGGCTGGTTGTTCGCCGGCGCCACAGAGTCACCGGCAGGGATGGGCGCCGGCTGGCGACTCGAGCCCGTGGGCGAGACCCTCGCCTATCGGCGGCTCACCTCCACGTGTGCGCCCCACGCGCGCCTCGAGCCCCACGCGCAGGCGGGGTCCCCTCCGACGCCCCCACCCTCGGCGCTGGCCCTACGCGACTGCGACGCCCTGTTCATGCACGCGGTTCAGCTGCTCGCCGAGGGGAGGTTCGACGAGGGCGCCCAGACCCTGGGGCGCGCGCTGGAGATAGCCGAAGAGCACCTCATGGCGCGGCTGGCGCTGGGCAACATCCACCTGCGTGGGGGAAGATTCGACGACGCCCTCGCGTGCTATCAGGCCGCCCAGACACGGCACCCCCTGGATCCAGAGGTCCACTACCTGCTGGGGCTCGCGCTCCGCAAGCTGCAGGAGTGGGAGCCCGCCATGGACGCCTTTGGGCGAGCCCTGTTTCTGGACCCGACCTACTGGCCCGCGGCGTTCCTGCTCGCAGGTCTGGCGGACCGGCTCAAGCGCCCCGTGGAGGTGTATCAACGGGCCCTGCAGACGACCCTCGAGGGTCTCGACGCGCGCGGTAGACACCAACCGCTGATTCGCTCCCCCAGGCTCGGCATGCCCGACCTCGCCCCAGACGGCGCCCTGGTGCGCAGCTGGTGTACGTCAGAGCTCAACGTTGAGGGCAGCTGAACGCTGCAGTCTCTGGGGTCGCTCGAGGTAGAACCCCTGCACGAAGTCGCAGCCCAAGCTACCGCAGGTTCGGTGCTCCGACTCTGTCTCCACACCCTCGGCGATGACCGCCATGCCCAGCTCATGGCAGGTCCTCGTCAGCGAACCGACGAGCTTCTGACGCACCGGGTCCTCGTCGATGTTGCGGATCAATCCCATGTCGAATTTGACGAAGTCGGGGCGGACGCTGGCGAACGTCATGAGACCCGAATACCCCGCGCCCAGATCGTCGATAGCCAGCCGGTAGCCACGCGCTCGAAGCGCGCTGATCCTCGCGCGAAGATCGCTGATCGAGTGGAGCGACGCGCGCTCGGTGATCTCCAGGACGATGCGATCGGCGTGGGCGTGCAGGGGCTCGCTGTCCTGATACAGCCGGTCGTCGGCGAGCTCGAGTGGGTGCAGGTTCACGAAGGCGGCGAGCCCATCCAGGGCGCGATCGTCGAGCGCGGAGACGACACGACGTCGCACCGCCAGCCCAACATCGGCGACTCGACCCAGCTTCTCGGCCGCCTCGAGGATCGCGTGCGGCGAGTTCAACCCGGAGCCATCATTTCGCATGAGCAGCTCGGCGCCCATCATCGCCTCGTCCGAGATCCGGACGATCGGTTGATGAACGAGATACAGCGTGGAGAGCGCTCGGCCGAGGCTCGCCTCGAGCCCTGCCCTGTCACCCGCGAGGGCGCGGCTGTGACCCGCCAGCGCCATCGCCTGGCGTTTGAGTCGGGCGAGCCGCCCGAGCTGCGCGGCGCGTAAGGTGACGTCGCGGACCTCGGAAAAATCCAGGGGCTTCGTCAGGTAGTGGAAGGCCCCGTACTCCACCGCGCGGATCGCCGAGTCGAGGGTAGGCGAACCGGTGATCAGGATCATCGGGACATCGAGGTCGATGCTACGGATGGCCTTGAGCAACTCCAGACCGTCCATCCCCGGCATGGAGATGTCGGAGATGACGACCTCGTGATGGGTGTCACCGAA
>JAAZYN010000916.1 GCA_014239625.1 Myxococcales bacterium
GCCGCCTGCGGGCAGGTCCGCCACCAGCCGCGGCTTGCGCAGCTGGAGGTTGTCGAGGTCGATGACGTTGATGTCTGCGCGCATGCCGACCGCGAGCACCCCTCGGTCGGTCAATCCGACGTGGCGGCTGGTGTCGTGCGACATCATCTTCACGACCTTCTCGACGGTGAGGCGCGCCGACCGATCCCTGGCCCAGTGGGTGAGCATGAACGTCGGGAAGCTGGCGTCGCAGATGGTGCCTACGTGGGCGCCGCCGTCGGACAGGCCAGGCAGCGCGCGCGGATGGGACAGCATCTCGTAGACGGCGTCGAGGTTGCCGCCCAGGTAGTTGTAGATGGGAAAGTAAAGCAGGATCTGGCCGTCTTGCTCGAGCAGGGCGTCGTAGATGACCGACAGGGTCGGTTGGCCGGTCCGCCTGGCCTCGGCGGCCAGCGACTCCTTCAGGGCGGGCTCATAATCGACCGGATCGCTCATCCGGTAGGTGCGCTGCGCGACCAGATCCAGCTGCGCCAGCAACAGGTCCGCCATAGGGGGCACGGAGCTGCCGTCGCCGCTGATCGGCTCGGAGGTCTCAGCGAGCATCCGCGCCTTCGTCTCTGGCTCGCGCATGGCGGCGACGCGCTCTCGCAGCGACAGATGCGAGATGGCTTTGTAACTCGGGAAGCCGATGAACGGGTGGAAGGTCGCGTCGAGCCCCAGCAGCACGCCGATGCCGCGAGCGCCGACCTGCACGCTCATGTCGAGCCCGTCCGCGACCGCGCCGTCGACCCGCGCGAGGATCTGTTTCCATTGCATGGGAGCGCGCACGCGTTGGATCAGCGACATGCTCATGGGGTGGCCCGGTGCGCTCCGAGCCATCTTCTCCAGCAGGTCGAACTCGCCCTCGAAGCGGGCCGGTGACTCGACCATGTCGAAGTCGCTCACCGCTTGCAGGACGCCGTGTCCCAGGCCCCTCAGCGCAGAGGCGAGGCCGACGAGCTCAGCCTCTTTGGCCTCAGCGGCCGGGGTGTGGTTGCCGTCGGCGTCGCGGTGGTTGTCGGTGCGGCCGGTCGAGAAGCCCACGGCGCCGGCCTCGAGGGCTTCACGCAGGAGCGTCCGCATCGCCTCGATGTCGGCCTCGGTGGCGGGCTCTTCGGCTAGGGCGCGGTCGCCCATGACGTAGACTCGCAGCGGGTCGTGCGGGACGAGGCATCCGAAGTCGATGGTGTGCGGCATCGCGTCGAGCGCGTCCAGGTACTCGGGGAAGCTCTCCCAACGCCACGTGATGCCTTCGGCCAGCGCTACTCCGGGGATGTCTTCGACGCCCTCCATGAGCTCGATGAGCCGACCTCGATCGCCCTCACGGACGGGCGCGAAGCCCACACCGCAGCTGCCCATGATGGCGGTCGTGACGCCGTGGTAGCAGCTCGGCGCGAGCTCTTCGTCCCAGCTGACCTGGCCGTCGTAGTGGGTGTGGATGTCCGTCAATCCTGGAGTGACGATGCACCCCGTCGCGTCGATCGTTCGCTTGGCCGCGCCCTCGCAGACTCCCATGGCGACGATCTTTCCATCGGTAATAGCGATGTCGGCCAGGCGCCCAGGAGCCCCCGTCCCATCGACCACCGTACCCCCGAGAATTTTCACGTCATAGGTCATGCGAACGCACCTCGCTTTTTGTTGGCGGCACCATACACAAAAAAGCCCGACATGTGCGTGATCGAGCGCGAAGGGGTTGGGCCCGTAGCGGGTGGTGGTGGGGGATTCAGTCTGCGCGAGTCATGGTCCTTGGGCTGCATCCAACGGGCGAAGCCGGAGCGTTGGCGCACGTCCTCTCCAGGGGCGGTCTGGACCGACGTCGACACGCCGTCACCAGCCGCCAGCCCGGGCCACCCTGGTCCGCGCGACGCTGACTTGGTTTCGCTCGAGGTGCCGTACATAGTGGCGGCTGGGTCGGCAGGGTGAGGACGACGTCCGGAGGACAGGGTCACGGTGTCAGGCAACCATCTGGAACACGAGCGGCCGCTCCTCGCTGTCTTCGAAGCGCTAGCCCGGATAATTCATGGAACTTCGAGCGAAACCA
>JAAZYN010000917.1 GCA_014239625.1 Myxococcales bacterium
CGTCGTCTTCTTCTTGGTCTTCTTCTTGGTCTTCTTCTTGGTCTTGGTCTTCTTCTTCGTCGTCTTGGTGAGAATGTCGTCACAGGCGAGGCCGATAGCGTCGACGCGCCTCCGAGCTCGACCACGAATTCCCGCGGCCGCCGTGCCCGCGGGGCACCTCAACCGGAACGCGGGGGCGGGGTGGACCCGCCGCGTTTTCATATCGGGCATGCGAACCGTGGGTCGCTGCGCCTTCGTCGAGGCCGCCAAAGCTTTGCGCGCCAGCATGCACTCTACGCCGAGGGTCCGGATCGTCACCGCCTCGGTCCCGACGAGCCCGACGACGACCTGCCCCTCCGGGCAGCTGATTTGCAGCTCATTGGCTTTGCCGCCCTTCGGGACGGTGCCCATGGTACGGCCTTTCGTGGGTTTACTCACCACCACCTTCAGGTGAGACACCTGAGCGCAGTGGGGGCGGGTTCCCACCAGGCCATCGTCGTCGAAGAACACGCTCAACCCGGTGACCATGGAGCCTTGTTTGCATGGGATCCGCACGGGTGTTCCCAGGCTGCTCGCCGTCATGACGGTCATCCGCGGGGGGGTGGGGTCGATGACCTGAAACAACCACCAGTCGCTGCCGCTCCACAGGAGCTTCAAGAAAGGCGCTGACAGCTCCGCGGTCGGGGGCTCGAAGCTACGCACGACCGCGTAATCAAAGTCATACGGGACTCCGGTCACGCTGGGCTGAACGCTGGCCGGGGGGGCGTGCCCGAGGCGGTAGCGGATGGGCGTGTAGCGCTCGGCGGCGAAGCCGTCGCTGGTGATGCCACCATTGAGCCACGCGTGAAGCCCTCGGGGGAGATGCTGTTCGTGGCGGAGGATGATCTCTGGCGCCTGCTCCCCGGTCGGATGCGGGGCCAACAGGCGGCTTCGATCTGGCAGCGCGGCGATGGCACGCTGCAGAGGCTCGTGACGGGAGGCCGCGGAGACGAAGGTGCTGGCCATGACGACGGGGCTGGCGGCGGAGACGATGACCCCCAGGACCACCATCGCGGTGGTCAGGCGCGTGCGGTGGTAAGGGGCGGACAGCAGCAGAAACGTCACGGCGATGGCGGCCAGTCGAAAGCTGATCCACACCGGGCCATACCGAAACGGTAACAACAGATAGACCCCGGCGACGAAGACGGCCCAGAATACCATCGGTCGCTCGCGCGCGCGCTGGAGCAGGCTGGCCGCCCGGAGGGGCGGCGACAGCACGTGGGACTGAAGGAGCAGGGTGACGAAGATCGCCCCCAGGATGCAGCCGATGACGTCGTCGGCGGAGGAGGTCAGCACATCCACGCTGTCGAGCCACAGACGCCCGATTCTGTGGTCGAGCCCCGTCCACCCCAAGCCGCTGACCGGGGCTCCGTGAGAGGTGAGCAGGCGGTGAACGAAGGCCAGCGCGGGAACCACGCTCGGTAAAATGATCCCGAAGCGGAGCAGGTCTCTGGCGCGTTTTGCGAACAAGAGCAGGGACATGCACGCAAACATGACGCCGAACACGTAGGCGATCATGTGGGTGAACCCCAAGACCGCCAAGCACACGGCCACAAGCACCGCGGCGACGCGGCTGCCGTCGCGGGCCCAGCGTGTCGCCAGCGCCGGGGTCAGCAGGATGAGCGGCATGGCCAGGATGTAGTTCAACAGACCCAGGCTCATCAGCGGGTTGAAGGTTAATGGGGCGACGAAGAACACCCACCAGCGGGGCTTACCGAAGGTCCTGCAGAGCATCAGCGCCGCGAGCGGGAAGCCCAGGACGTAGAGGGTTAGCAACAGCTTCCCCAGGATGTTGACGTCTACCAGCCCACCGAAGGCCCACGCGACGGCGATGGAGAGCGTGTTCGGCAGGGGGGTGTCGGGCAGCGTGAAGGTGCTGCTGTACAGGGTGTCCGGCGAGTGGTAGCGGGCCGCTCCGTCCATCATCTCGATGTGCGCTGGGTAGTCCACCAGCGGCGGCATGACCGACGGCGAGGACGTGCGTGACGGCGATACGGCGTGGGTCTGCATCGACGGGCACACGCACGAGATCACGATC
>JAAZYN010000918.1 GCA_014239625.1 Myxococcales bacterium
CGGCCAGTGTGAGTCAGTCCGTCGGATAGGTCGCCCAGACCGCATAGCCACGACCGGCGGGCTTGTAGAGGCGCAGCGCCGGCAGGTACGGATGCACGCGGGCGTTCTCACCTGCGGCCTGAACGTCCGCCTCGGAGCGCCAGCGGGCATAGTGCACGAGGGAAGTGCCGTCGAGCCCCCGGTGCAGCTGACTGCCGAGGAAGCCCGGCTGCCGTGACAGGAAGGTACCGACGTAGGCGCCGATCTTCCCGAGCGCCTCGGTCTGGTTCTCCGGTGTGGTCTCGAAACTGACGATGACGATGTGCTCGGGATTGCTCATGCCGTCCCCTCAACCGACCTCGCCGCGGACGATCTTGGCACCCGCCACCATGGCCGCGAGCTTGGCGTACGCCACGTCGCGCGGCAGGTACTTCATGCCGCAGTCGGGCGCCACCACCATGCGCTCCGCCGGCAGGTGCTCGAGCGCCGCGCGGATACGCGCTGCCACCAGAGCCGGCGTCTCCGGCGTCAGGTCCCGGAGATCGATCACACCGACGTGCACTTTCTTCTTCTGCAGACAGTCGAGCACGGTCATCTTGAGCCTCGGCTGCGCGCACTCCACGGAGATCTCGTCCGCGCGGCAGCCGTCGAGCTCACCGAGAAAGGCATACCCCGGCGGCTTGTCCGCCACATGCTTGCCGTAGCCGAAGCAGACGTGCAGCACGGTGGGTCCGGTCGCCCCCTCGAGCGCCCGGTCGATGGCCGCCACCGCGTACTCCCTTGCCGCCTCCGGTCGCGCCTGCACGTAGGGCTCATCGAGCTGGACAATGTCCACGCCCGCCGCGAACAGGGCCCTGAGCTCCACGTTCACCGCGTCCGCGTAGGCCATGGCGAGCGAACCGGCGTCCGGGTAGTAGTCGTTCTGGGCCTGCTGCGCCATGGTGAACGGGCCCGGCAGGGTGATCTTGATGGGGCGGTCCGTATGCGCCTTGAGGAGCGGGATGTGCGGCGCTTCCACCAGCGCGCAGTGAGCGATGGGGCCGACCACTCTCGGCACGGGCACCGCAGCCCCGGTGCGGTCCATGGCCTGTCCGGGATGATCCAGGTCCACGCCATCGAGCGCGTTGGCGAAGCGGTTCGAGTAGCTCTCGCGGCGCATCTCGCCGTCGGTGACGATGTCCACGCCTGCCCGGTGCTGGTCGTGCAGCGCGAGAATGGTGGCGTCGTTCTGCGCTTCCTCGAGCACGTTCGAAGGCACCCGCCAGAGCGCGTCGAGCAGCACCCGCGGTGGCAGGCGCTGGCCGAGACGTTCCCGGTCGATGAGCCAGCCGGGCTGGGCGTAGCTGCCGACCAGGGACGTCGGCAGGAGCGGCAGTGATTTCATTCCTCTACCTCAGTGGTCAGGTTCTCGAAAGTCTTCATCAGCACCCGGCGCGTGGTTTCCACATCACGTTTCGACACGCCGGCGAGCGCCTGCTCATTGACGGCGATGACCCGCGGCAGCAGTTCGTTGCGCAGCCGTCGGCCTTTGGCGGTGAGCGTGATCTTCATCTTCCGCGGCGCGTGCCTCGTCGCGCGTGATGAAGCCGCTCTTCAGCAGACCGTTCACGGAACGTACCGTGGTCGCTTCGGTGGTGCCGGTGCGATCGACCAGCTCACGCTGAGTGATGCCATCCTGATCCCAGAGCACCCGCAGAAAGCGCCACTGGCCGGCGCTCACGCCGTGCGCCAGGGTCAGCTTCTCGAGCGCGCGCGAGAAGGCCCGGAAATTGATGCGCGACAGGTAGCCGACGCTGTGCATCGGATCCAGATGCGGTTCCGTCGGATCGCGTTCTGTCTCCCCGGGAGAAAATCGACCTGTGGCGCTCCGCGGGGTCCGATAGTGGGCGTTATGATACCCGGCACCGGGAGGACCCGAGCCACGGGGGCGCTCGAATGCGTCCTATGTTCTTGCTGGGCTGTATGCCAAGACGGAGCGCCCGTCGATCCCGCCCGAGCAGCTGTTGCGCGCGTTGTTGTTGCAGGTGCTCTACACGGTGCGGAGCGAACGGTTGAGGCCATGACCGGG
>JAAZYN010000919.1 GCA_014239625.1 Myxococcales bacterium
GATCGAGGCGTAGTCTTCATCCACGGAGCCGCGCAGCTCCCACGCCATCTCTTCGACCGTCGCGAAACGCTCGAGTTTGGTCTTCGCGCTGGCTTTCAGATAGATCGCGTTGAGTGGGTGGCCCTCGTAGCGTAGCGGCAGCGGCGGTGGCTCCGAGTTGATGTGCTTGAGCGCCGTCTCTGCTCGGCTCCGACCGCCGAAGCACGGGCGCCCCGTCAACAGCCGATAGATCAACATCGCCACGCCATATATATCGGCGCGGTGGTCGATGTCAGGATCGCCTCGAACCTGCTCTGGGCTCATGTACTCCGCGGTGCCCGCCCCGACTCCCGCCCGGGTCAGCTTCGTGACCTGGCGGTCGCCAATCTCCAGTAATTTCCCCAGGCCGAAGTCCACGACCTTGACCGAGAGGTCCGACACGTCTTGCCAGACCGCGTCGTCGGCGCCCGGAATGCCAAGCCGCGAGAAGAGATCGCTGCCGTCGGTCGGTTCGACCCAGCGCGACTCGGGTGCCTCGATCATGATGTTGTTGGGCTTCAGGTCGCGATGGACGATCCCGTTCATGTGCGCGTCATGCAGCGAGTCGAGGACTCCGGCAAGGACAAAGGCGGTCTCTGGCGCGTCGAAGCGCCCGCGAAGCCCCAACAATCCACCAAGCGGGATGCCGCGCACGAGATCCATCGCCATGAATGGGATGTCGGCTTGGCCCCGAGGCTGTGGGATGTTGCCGAACTGAACCAGCCCGACGGTGTTTGGATGGGTCAGCACGGAGCAAATCTTCGCTTCCCGCATGAACCGGGCCACCAACTCTTGGTCAGCGTACGCGGCCGGCGTGAGCATCTTGAGGGCGACGGCCTGGCCGTCGGTCTCGTCGATAGCCGAAGTCACGACGCCGAACGCGCCTCTCCCAAGTGTCAAACCGACGCGAAAGCGTCCGTCGACCAAGTCTCCTGTCTGCGGCATGGACACGTCCGAAATATAACGCGCGATCCGCGCGAGCGCGAATGGTCGACGCTGTATAGTTGGTAGGCCGGCTCCGATACTGAGTTTACTCTGAGGAGCCCGCCGCACCTGATCACACGCCTCGTTGGCGCCGTGAGCGTTGGCACATCCCTTGCTTCACCAAGTCGTCATGCACATCTCTATTCGCGCTCTCGTCATCCTGATCACCATCTTCGGCGTGGCGGCCACCCCCGCGTGCTCGAATCATGCCCATCTGCTCTCTGCCAAGCCTTTGGCGGCGGGCCAGACCCGGGTGTCGTTCGGCGCGGGCGGATACGTCCGAGTCGGTGACACGGGAGGCGGCATGTACACCACGGATCTTGCGATGCAGCGTGGGGTCACCGAGTGGCTGAGCCTCGGCGTGCGGGTGGGGTTGCCCCATGGCTTGAGCGTCAACGGGGTGTTCAATCTCTTCTCGGGGGAGAGCCTGGCCCTGTCCGTCGCGCCCATGCTGAACGTGAACTGGTGGTACATGGACGAACGGTTCAATCACGTCCGCGCCGAGCTTCCCCTCTTGCTCGGCGTGTTGTTCGGACATGGCCATGAGATGACCTTCGCCGCAGGCTACGGGGTTCAGGCTTATTTCGCGGGGGGGAGCAAAGTCACGCCCGCTACGGGCCAATACGTGACCGGTCAGTTGAGCGCTCGGCTGGCATTAAACGAGCGTGATCGAGTCGGCGTGATGCCTTACGTCGCCTACACTCACTTCGTAGCGGGCAAACGCCTGGGGGGATCGCAAAAGGTCACCTTTGGGATCGCCTTCACCATCCAATAACAGGCCGCCCGTCCAATCCAGGCTCGCCCTGGATACAACGGCCCTGCGGGGCTCGATGGCCGTGGCGGCTCACACACATGCCTCACGGCACGCCGGGCGACATCACGGAGCGCGGCGCTGCCCTGCGTGCCGTCGCCGTCGCCGTCGTGGTCGACACCGTCGCGCTGATCGGCGGGAGGTCGCGCTTGTCAGCGTTTCGGATCTACCGGTTGCGGTCCAAAGGCGCGAACATCCGGGCGATGGGGGACGGCTGGCGTCACCACCCAG
>JAAZYN010000091.1 GCA_014239625.1 Myxococcales bacterium
GGAAGTTGGTGAGCCACGCCACCTGCTGTTCCATGAGCATGTCGTTCGACTGTGCGGTAGCGCTGGGGTTGTTGGCTCGGGGGCTGTGTGGGCCGGGGACAGCACACCGATGTGGTGCTACGGGGCGACACTTGGCACCGGCGCCGCCTGCACCACCGCGCTCATCGACCGCGTCATCCACCCCGCCGACATCATCGCGCTCCACGGCGACAGCTACAGGCTACGCGAGGCGAAGGCCCGAAAGCCGAGGGCGGCCCGATCGCGCCGGAAGAAGCCGTGACAAATTTCTACGTTTCTGACGACCGCCAACAGGCGGTCCCGAGGGACTCAGCGGTGCTCGCTTGATCTCGATGCAGGTCGGCTCGCCGGCGGGGGTGCCGGACGTCACATCCGTATGCGCATCGAGCAGGTCTTCGGCGGCCTCGAGAGCATCGGCTGCCTGAGGCGGACCCGATATCGAGGCAGACGCAAAGTGCAGTTCGCCGCCTACCTCGACGCCAGCGCCTACAACCTGCTCCGCGTCGCGCGGCTGCGGAGCTGCGCCTCGTGACTGGCTGGGCGTGTGGCCCGGGCTCCGACAGTCTTCGGAGCACGCGCTCACGACATGACCGAGCCCACGACCCGCTCCCTCGGAGCGGGCACGGGCACGGGCACGGGCGTGGGCACGGGTAGCAGGGCGCTTTTCAGCGCCCTGCTAGACGGCGAAAGGCCACCCGGGTGCTGGAGGAGCGGTTGGCCAAGCACCCCGATGCGCTGACGACGCGTAGGGCGTATAGCTGGTGTCCCAGGTTCGATCGGTTCGCAGATGACATGCCCCGGCGGGTGAGGTATCCGACCTACATGCACGTACTCCGCACGGTGGACTTGGCCTTTGTCGACGACGCCCCCCATCGGCTGGTCGAAGACATCCTGATCGAGGCCAGCGCCGAGCGCGTCTTCGAGGTGTTCGAGGACGGTCGCTCCTGGCCCGAGTGGTTCCCGGGTATGACCGGGGTCACGTGGACCACCCCCGAGCCCAGGGGGGTTGGGGCGACTCGCACCGTGGAGCTGGGGAAGGTTCGTGTCGATGAGGTCTTTTTGGCCTGGGAGCCGGGTCGGCGCTTCGCCTTTTACCTCCGCGCGTCGACCTCACGGCTGCTGGTGGCGCTGGCCGAGGACTACCGGCTAGAGCCTCTGGATGAGCGACGGTGCCGCTTCACGTACGCGCTCGCTTACGAGCCCGCGTGGCTGGTCCGCCCACTGGATCCTGTCGTGCGTTGGCAGCTGCGCAAGATGTTGCGTGGCGCATGCAGGGGGCTCGCGGCCTACATGCGAGGCGCGTCCGGGGGCGCGTAGGGCGTCCGTGGTCGGATCCCGCGGCGCTGGCAGGTCGAGCATCACGAGTGGCCAGGGTGGGGCGCTTCAACGCTGAAGGGCCGTGAACCTTGGGGCTTGAGATAGTGCGGGATCCACCGCTCTCCCGTTCCCAGCTAGCCCGAACCTGACGTGAGCGCAGATCAGGCCGTCGGAGATGGAAAAGCGTTTACCGCTTCACTCGTTTTGGTTGGACGACGGGTCCGATGTGGCTATGGTCAGCGTCGTGACGTCAGCTGACCTACAGCGCTCTCGGAGCGGAGCCCGATGAGCACCGGAGCCATTATCGTCGCCGCTGGGGCGGTCGGAACCCTGGCCTGGTTTCGGCTCCGACCATCTCTTCAGCGAGAGATCGCTCGGGCGGTGTCCACCGAGGACCTGAGCAAGTTGGTGGCTTTTCTGGGCACGAAGAGCGGCGAAGCTCAGGCCACCGCCTTCAACACGGCGGTACGTAGCCTCTGGGACCGCTACGAGCGTGAGCTGGCCACCGACCTGATCAAGCAGCTCGCGGGGGTCATCGCCACCGCTAGCATTGGTCAGTACTGGATGAAGCAGGTCCAAGAGGTGGAGCCCGAGATCGCTCAGAGTCGTCTCGGCGCTGACTTTCTCGAGCAGTTCTACAACCCGGAGGTTGCCGCTCGCTGCGGCAAGTTTGGCTGAAGCAGCTGATCGCTCGCCGTCGGCGGGCTTCGAATCGACGATCACCTCCTCCACACCGGGCCCCACGGCGTGGTTGTCAGAGCCTGGACAGCCCGGGCCGTGGGACCATGCGCCTCCAAACCCGGCCGCCAGCTCGTCGGCGCTGTCGGCTCGCGACCCGGGTGGTCACTCGCCGGCCGGTGCTTGTGGCGGTCCGCTACTCTCCCACCGCCCGGACCCGGGCGTCGGGGTCGGTTCGCGCTCGGCGCAGGGCCTCGCGGGCCAGCTCTGTGTCCGGATGGCGCTCCACGAGGGCCTCCAGGTTACGCAGTCTGACCTGCGGCTTGGGATCTTCGCCGGCGTTGTCGTAATAGCGATCAGCGGCCGTCTCGTCTCGGTATCGAAGCCGTCGAGCCAGCGTGACCAGCGCCGTCAACTCTCCCGACAGGAGGCTGGCCGCGTGGTCGGTCCCACGCAGTGACGCCCTCAGGGTGGTGTTTGTGAGCTCCAGGTCCAAGTCTCGGACCATCGTGGCGACGCGCTGGCGCGTCTCCCAGTCCATGATGGCCGTCACCACCTCGCGACGACCCAGAACGACGACGCGCCGGTCGAACCCCGCGTCACCCGTGATCATCCTCCCCTCGAGCTCCTCGTCGCCTTCCCCGTCGGGCGGGGCTTTGCGGATGAGCAGGTCATCACCGATCCGGGCCACAGGACCCACCGTGAAGAGGACCCGGCTCCCGGTCGCCTTCACCGTGACGGGGAGCTGTCGATAGATCCCGCCAAAGCCTTCACCGTTAGCGGTGAGGCGCAGTCGCTTGGCCGCCGACGCCCAAGTGGACCGGTCCCTGGGGTCTACCCGGGTCACAAAAAGAAACGCCGCGAGGAACGCGAGGATGATGCCAAGGCCAACCATGTGTCCGTGCAGTCTCCGCCTATGTGGCCGATTCGTCCAGACCCGATCACGTCGATCGCCCCGGCACCCTCACGGTGGTTGTTTCCTGACACCGCCGGTCAAATCGGTCGAACGCGCACGCCGAACGTCCCACCCTCGACACTCATCATGAGTCAAGCAGCGGCGGGCGCTGCCGTGTCCTCAGCGCGAGGCTGGACCCCCTGGGGCAGGTTGAACCGACCTGCGCGATAGGCCGACCAGGTGGCCGCGAGGGTCTCCGGCTGCCGCGCGCACCAGTCGAGGTAGGCGTGGAAGCTGATGTCGGGGTCGTCCACCTGCTCCGGCGGCAGCTCAGCGCCGTGGAGCTCGGCTCGCGAGACCCAGTCGATGAGGCGTTCGTGGTAGCCGTCGAAGATGACCAGGTCACGAAGCCAGCGGCTGCGAGGGGTGCCTGGATGGTCCACCACCTCGCGCGCCAGCTTCAGGAGCTTCGCCGGCGCTCCTTGGTATGCCTCGAGGATCTGGTAATCGTACGCGAACTGGAGCCCATCATGATAGGTGCCGAGCATGTGGGTGATCAAGCGGTCAGCGCTGCTGCCCAGGCCAGAGAGGTCTCCAGGCACGACAGAGCCTTCCCACAGCACGAAGGGGAACCGGAGCGGGCGGATCTTGAGGAGTCGTGCGCGCCACGAACGTCGGGTGGTGCCGTCGTGGGCGAGGCCGATGGACTCGGGTCGAGCGGCGATGCGATGCCACATGCGCAACACGCCCAGCGCGATCTGCCACAGGTTTGGGGTGTTCTCCACGAGCCCGACGTCCCGGATGCGTTGGAGGTTGGACTCGATTTGAGCGGGGCGCAGCAGGATGGCGTAGAGGTACCAAGGATGTTTCATGGTGTAGCGGGCTCCTGGAGGGACTCCGAAAGCCGCTCCAGGACGACGCGGTCGCGGGCGGCGATGAGGCTGAGGACCCGGTCGGCCAGGTCTGTAGGGGGGGCTTCGAGCAGCGCGACGAGCAGTCGGTATGCTGTCAGGTTGTCTTGCGGTTGGGCGTACATGGCGGCCGTGAGCGTCGGCAGGTCTCGAAGCGTTCGTATGACCGGGTTGAAGCAGAGCGGCAATACGAGGCTTTTGGAGGCGTCCAGCAGGCTCATCAGGACGTCCAGGTCAGCGGCGACCAGCGCGGCCAGCGTGGCGTCGTCATCGTCGGCCACCTCGGCGAAGGACTCGACGGCAGCGGCGATCCCGGCGAGGCCGTCGTCATCGAGTCGCGCCGAGAGAGCCTCGAAGAGCGTGCGAGCGAGGCTCCGCCGCATCCGCAAGAGATCGGAGACGAGGTCCAGCAGGGTGCCATCTTCTAACGCGACCGTGGCGATCTCACCGAGCAGCTCGGGGCCGCCCGTCCGGCGATAGTCCAGGACCCGGTAGCCGCTCCCTTGCCGCCGCGAGAGCAGACCTGCGGTGGTGAGCCGATCGAGCGCGGATCGAACGGTCACGCGGTTCACGCCAAAGGTCTCTGCCAGCCTACGCTCCGCCGGCAGCCGCTGTCCGGGGACCAGCTCTCCCCTGAAGATGTGGCGTTTCAGCGCGTTGGAGCAGGCGTCGACGGTGGATTCGCGGGGCCGGATGGGTTCAAGCATTGGGCGAATGGTCCGACCAATTTGGTGTAAAGTAAAGTAGAAACTGGTCCCGCGCCGCACTGCGCGTCTTTGCTGAGTCTGCCGCCTCTAAGAGGGGCCCGTCGTGTGGTGCCGCGTCACCTCTCGGGGAGGGCGGCAGCGCCTTCCAGGACAGCCGTCACGGGCGCCGCGCCGTCGCCGCGTCCTCGATCGAGCCGGCCTACGTGCCCCGGTCCCGGAGTGCCCTGCCCAAGGTCGTAAGGAGCCCCTTCACCCCAGCGCCAGGCGGCAGGGCGAGCCACAGCCCTTCGTTCGTGTGCTCCATCGACAGCGTCAGCCGGGCTCTGCGGCCGATGACTCCGGACGCCGCCATGACCCCGTCGACAGGGACCGTCCAGGTGGCCTCCAGGCCGTTCCAATCGAGCCCCGCGATGGCGTCGGGGGAGAGGAGCTGTTGGCCCGTGCGGGTGCCGCCGAAGAAGATGGTCATGGCTGCGATGAGCGCATGCGCCGCGGGTCGGTTCTCCACGCGGACGCCCCGCGGCGTCTCAGCGCGCAGGGTGAGGGCGCCGGTCGCGTAGGTCACCGAGAGCGGTCGGACGAGGACCGTGACGTCCTCGCCGGCGCTGCCGACCCTGGCCAGGTACCCCTCCTCGGTGACCTCCAACGAAAACGACGTCACCAGGGGGTCTGAAGCGATGGCGCGCTCCACGCCGGCGACCACCAGGTGATGGGGCACGCGGAGTCGTCGGTTGGGCAAGTCCAGCTGGAACATCCTCTACAGCATAGCCTCAAATTTCGCCGGCGGGGCGATGGCGAACGCCGCCGCTGAAATGTCCGCAGCGTCCATCCCGATAATCGCCTTGGCCGCGACGTCACAGGTCGGCCCGCTCGCGACGCCTACCCGTCGAGGGCGACGCTGTGCCGACCCTTGCCCAATGCGGTGGCGGTCTATCATGTTAGTGTCGCGAGTGGGGGCGGCGCAGCCATGTCTCCCGCCTGTGTGGCCCGAGCCGACGTCGCTCGGGCTTGAATTGACCTGCGTCGGGCCTTTCCCTTCGCGCCTTGGTGCGAACAGATCGGCTGGCGGATCACACCAACGGACTTCTCACTCGGGACACCAGCAGGTCATGCCGATCACTATCCCCAGAGGCCGGATCGAGACCCGATACGCGCGCAGCGGCGGTCCGGGCGGCCAGCATGTCAACAAGACCGAGACCAAGGCGGAGATCCGCTTCGTGGTCGCCGCCGCGGATTGGTTGCCAGCCGCGGTGCGCGCCCGGCTCCAAGCGCAGCAAGCCAGCCGCATCACCAAAGAGGGTGAGCTGATCATCACCTCGGAGCGATCGCGCAGCCGCGCCGACAACCTCGAAGACTGCTTCGACAAGCTCGCCAAGATGCTCGCCACCGCCAGCGTCCCTCCGAAGCGCCGCCGAAAAACAAAACCGTCGCGCGGAGCCAAGGCGCGGCGCCTGGACGCCAAGAAGAAGCAAGCGAACAAGAAACGCGATCGGTCGTGGAGGCCCGACTGAGGTGGTGTGGCGTCGAGCTCCGCGGGTGACTGGGTCCAGGCGGGCCGGGGGCCTGTGGGCGCGGCGCGGTGTCGTCGCTCCAAAGGTGATATAGCGTTGGTGTGACACGCGACCACCATGTCCGCCTGGCGGACCCCGAGAGCCCGGCCTATCGGGCGTGGGCCCGCTTCGTCGTGGACAACCGTTGGTTTGCTGTTCTCGTCACCCTGGGCTTGACCGGGCTCAGCGTGTGGTCGGTCTACCCGGAGCCCAAGAGCGACATGTCCATCGAGGCGTTCTTGAACTCGGAGGGCGAGGAGATCAAGAACCTCGAAGAGTATCGGCAGACCTTCGGGCGCGACGACATGTTCCTGGTGGTCGCCAAGGCCAAGCGCAAGGGAGACGTGTTCACCCCGGCGTTTTTGGACACGCTTAGGCAGCTGCACGCGGAGCTCGCCGCGCTGAACATGGAGATCCCGTCTCTCGGCCAGTGCGTGCCGGCGCGCCGCAGCCAAGCCCTGGCCGCGGCGGCGAAGGCCCCGCTCTCTGCCGCGACGCCGTCCGTCCCTGCGGCCGAGGGACGGGCCTCGACGGCGGAGGCGTCCGACCCCTTCGGTGACGACAGCGCGGAGTTCGACGACTTCGAGGATCAGGAGGGCTCGCGCGTCAGCGCTGACGACGACGAGTGGGGCGACGAGGGTGGTGGCACCATCGTCGACGAGATCATCAGCCTCATAAACGTCCGCCGCACCCGCGGCCGCCCGGTGACAAAGCCAGACGGGACGCCGGGGACCGAGATCGTGGTCGGCGAGTTCATGGACCCGTGGCCCGCCCCCGAGGAGCTCGAAGCCAAGCGCGCGGAGGCGCTGGGAGACCGGGATCTGGTCGGTCGGGTCGTCGATCATGACGGCACCTATGCCGTCATCGTGCTGCGCACTCAGTGCATGTCCGAGGCTGACAGCGAGCGGGTCAATGAGCACGTCGAGGCGCTGTTGGCTAAGTACAACAGCGACGACTTCGCCCTCTTGCTGAGCGGCACCCCAGCCATGATGGCGGGGATGAAAGCGGCGATGTTGGCCGAGATGCAGACCCTGTTGTCACTGGCGCTGCTGTTGTTCATCATCGTGATGGGGCTCATCTTCCGGCACCCGCTGGGAGTCCTGGGCCCCATGGCGGTCGTCGGTTTCGCCGCCGTCTGGACCTTTGGGTTCATGGCGGTCGTCGGCTATCCGATGACCATGCTGACGAGCATCCTCCCGACGTTCGTGATCTGCGTCGCCTTTGGTGACACGGTCCACGTGCTGAGCGTGTATCGCGACAAGCGCGCGGCGGGAGCCAGTAACGACGACGCCATCGTCGCCGCCATCGCCGGCACCGCCAAGCCCATCCTGTTCACGACGCTCACCACGGCTGTGGGCCTGCTCAGCTTCCGATTCGCCACCATCGACGCCATTCAAGAGATGGGCACGGCGGCAGCGGCCGGGGTGTTCATGGCGTTCATCAACACCATCCTCATCCTCCCCGCGCTGCTGACGCTCAACAACAAGAGTATGATGGGGGCCAGGCCCGCAGGGGCGCGGGACGTCTTCGACCGATTCTTGGACAGGTGCTTTGGTCTGTCGGCCTCCAAGCGCGGGCTACGCCTCACCCTGGTGGTGGGGGGGCTGCTCTCTGTGGTCGCCGGGGTCGCTGCGTTCAGCCTCGGTGTGCATCACGATACGATCGAGTGGATGCCAGAAGACATGCCCGTGCGCGTCGCCGTGGAAACGATGGACGACAACATCGGCGGGACCGCGAATATCCAGCTGCTTATCGAGCCCACGTCGCCGCTGGGCCTCAAAGACCGCGAGCTCCTCGTCGGGATGGACAAGCTCGACGAGCACATCCTGTCGTACGTTCACGACGATGGGCGCAAGGTGGTCACCAACTCGGTCAGCGTCATCGATATCCTCAAAGAGACCCATCAAGCACTCCACGGGGGTGGCGCCGAGCATTACGCGTTGCCTGCCGAGCAGGGCACCGTCGGCGAAGCGATGTTCCTGTTCGAGCAAGCCGGTCCGGCGCAGCTCCGGCGGATAGCGACCACCGATCTCGAGCGGTCTCAGATGACGCTCAACGTCAACTGGATGGAGGCGACGTCCTACAAGAAGTTGGTGGCCCATGTCACCGACGGGGTCGACACGTTCATCGGTGACCGGGCCGAGGTGAAGCCCACCGGCATGGTCTTCACCATGGTGACCACGGAGGGGGCGCTCATCCACAACCTGATGCGCTCCTTCGCGATCGCCTTTGGCGTCATCAGCCTGCTGATGATCGTGCTGCTCAAGGATCTTCGGTTGGGGCTCGTGGCGATGGTCCCCAACCTGATGCCCATCGCGCTGATTATGGGGACGATGGCGTTGCTGGACATCTCCATCGACATGGCCAACCTGTTGCTGGCCTCCATCGCTATGGGGCTCGCTGTGGACGACACGATCCACTTCCTGCATCACTTCAAGCTCCACTACGATGCGTATGGGGGCGTGGAGGCGGCCATCGAGCACTCCAAGCGACACGCGGGGAGGGCCCTGGTCGCGACGACCGTGATCCTGGCGTCCGGTTTCTACGTGTTCTTGGCGGCTGAGCTGGGCGGGCTACGGCGCTTCGGCGGGCTCATCGCGACGGCCGTGGTCTACGCCCTGCTCGTCGACCTGATGTTCGGTCCGGCCTTGCTGCGCTTGGTCTTCAAAGACAAAGCCCCGGCTTCGGTGAGCCAGCGCGCCTAGTACTCCGTCACAGGGGTTGTGATCGGTTGGCCGGTGATTTGAGGATGGGGAGTGCCTCGGGTGGTACTTGAAGGCGAATACTGCGCGCGCGGCCAGGTTCGCGAGTGAGCAAGCCAGCGTCAGCCAGAACGACGACCATGCGGTGGACGCTCGGTGGCGAGACGCCGAAGAAGGCCTGCATGTCGGCTTCGGCCGGAGCACGCCGATGGATGGTCGTGTAGGCGTATATGAAGGCCAGGTACTGACCTTGCTTCTCGGTAAAGGCCTTTCTAGACAAGTGGACCCCCGGGGATCGACAACGCGCCGCTGAGATGATCCTACCTCCTACGGACCGTTCCCAAGGAGGATAAGATGAACGGCCGTTACATCGTCGAACTGAGTGTCGAAGACCGAGAGAAGCTGGAGGAAATGACGAGGAAGTCCAGCTGTGGGGCGCGCATGCTGAGGCGTGCGAACATCTTGCTAATGGCCGACGCCGGCTTCCTGAACGTGGACATTGCGGCGGCGCTCGGAGGCGGGACCTCAACCAGCTACCGGACTCGACGGCGCTACGTCG
>JAAZYN010000920.1 GCA_014239625.1 Myxococcales bacterium
GACCAAAGTGACGGGCGTCGGGGAGCTCAATGGAGTTCTGCTTGGCCTCGTGAGCGTAGCCGTCATCGTGGTGAGCCTGGTCGTCCACGAGTTCGGTCACGCGCTCATGGCGCAGGCGTTCCGATTGCGCCCAGTGGTGCTGCTGCATGGCTGGGGAGGCCTGTGCGCACATGCGTCGCCGCGGACGTCCCGCGACGACACCTTCATCATCGCAGCGGGACCGATCGCGGGGCTCATCTTCGGAGGGCTCGTCTGGGGGATAACGCAGCTCCTCGACGCGGGCATCGGGACGAGCTGGGGTCCCGACCTTCCCTACCTGTACGTGTTTTTGAGCGACCTGATCGACTGGAACATTTACTGGAGCCTCATCAACCTGGCCCCGATCTACCCACTGGACGGTGGGCAGCTGTTTCAGATCTGGGCTCACAAGCGGTTCCCCCAGCAGCAGGCACACACTTACACCCACTACCTGGGCGTCGGGCTCGCCGTGGCAGGGCTGATGTGGGCGTCTCAGATGAAGTCCACGCTGTTGGTCGTCATCGCCGCGTTCATCCTCATCGAAAATGTCCGCCGCCTGCAGGCCGGCCCGCGATATGCCTACAACGAGCGCACCGCTGGGCCGCCCATGATCACGCAGGGCGCAGGCTTTTTGGGGTCGCTCCGACCGGAGCCGATGGTCGCCAAGCTGATGATCGGGGTGCTGTCGGTCTGGGCGTTCTTCGTGCTCGGTGTGACCGTGTTCGAGCAACCATGGGCCGCCGAGCTTTACCTGGGCACCCGGCTGGAGCCGACCAAGGCCATCGCCGAGTTCAAGATCTGGCAGCTGCTGACCTACATGGCGCAGCACGACCTGAGCAGCCTCAGCCATATCGTATCGAACGTGTTCGGGCTTTGGCTCCTGGGCAACGTCATGGCGCGACGTTGGGGCGGCAAAGACCTCTTCTTCTTCGTCCTGTGGAGCGGCGTAGGCGCAGGCCTGTTCTCGGTGCTCGTCGGCCACATCGCGCCGGCGACCTTTGGCACCCCGATAGTGGGAGCCTCAGGTGCCGTCATGGCGCTCATTGCGGCCCTGTCCTGGACGCTCAAAGACCAGACCCTGGGCCTGTTCTTCACGCTGCGTATCAAGGCCAAGCACGTCCTCCCGGCGGTGGTCGCGATCGACCTCCTCATGTGGCTCGGCGGCCAGGGCGACGACGTGGCGATTCAGACCCACCTCGGGGGCGTCATCACGGGCTGGCTGTTGATGACCGGGAACTGGCGACCGAAGCTGGCCATGGACCGGCTCCGTCTGTGGCGCATTCGTCGCGGTAGGCGTAAGCCGGCCCACAAACGGGCCAGCCACCTGCGGGTCATCGACGGGGGCAAGGACGCGTCGGATGACGGCGACGACGACCCGCCCCAGTGGCTTCACTGATCGGGATCAGAAGCGCGGTGCGGATGGGCGGCCCGACGGCGACCGACGTGGACGACGACCCGACCGCCACAGATTCCGGGCCGGACCGCCAGCCCTCACCCCTCCACGATGACGCGCGCGCTCCAATGAGGAGCCGCCGCTGGCCGCTCTATCCCGGTCGGCCGCCGCTGACTCGACGATGACAGCAGGGTCAATTCAGGTCGATCAGTCCGCCCGTGCTTCGCGCCAGGCTCGCGCTGACCGTTACCCCGGCGGCGGCGCCGGTGTTCGTCTTCAGCCGCGTCAGCGACATCGCGTGCCGCCCGCCTCCCATCGCCCCGAGTGCTGCCACGGGGATGGTGAAGGAGCCGGAGTCACCGGCGCTCACGCACACCATCGCGCTCCCCGCGACAGGGGCCGGCACCAGGTCGCTCGACAGGGGACTCAAGGAGATCAGCATCGTGTCCCCGTTGGCGGACGGCCATGTCACCGTCAGAGGGGATGACTTCGACGCGCTACCACCGGTGAGGCCGCCCAGGTCGGGAGCCGTTATGCTGACCGGCTCGGGAGCCTGCACGACGATCGTGAAGGCTCCGATGTCCGCGCCGCCGGCTCCATGGAAGGTGAGCAGGGCCGCCACCGTCGGGAG
>JAAZYN010000921.1 GCA_014239625.1 Myxococcales bacterium
GACCCGGGTCTTGGGCTTGTGCAGCAGCAGCTCCGCCCGGCTCAGGCTGCTGCCCGAGGTGTTGATGCCCCAGTAGTTGCCGCTGCGGCCGGGACGCTTGGGGTACTGCACCAGGTAGGGCTCCTGGCCGGCCCACACGACGGTGCCGGGGACGGGGTCGCGCCACAGGGACTCCCACTCCGTGGGGTCGCAGCTGTCGTACCTGCGTAGCCCGATCCGGGAGGCGACGAACATCGGGACGATGGCCTTGGGCCAACCGACGACGGTGTACTTGATGCCGTTTCGGGTGCCCGCGAAGGCGAGGTCGGCCGTGTAGCTGACGGTCAGCTTCTTGCGAGCGCAGAGCCCCTCGGCGTCCATCCAGGGGCCGTGGTCGAACATCCAGAAGCGCTGCACCTGACCGGCGCCCTTCTTGGCGGTCAGCCTGATGTTGTTGATGCGCTCGTTTTCGGTCCACATCTTCCAGGCGGGCAGGACCAGGTAGCACCAGTTCGGCTGAGCCTTGAACGTGACGGTCAGCTTCTTTTTGCCGATGACCTCACCTTTGGCGACGGTCTCGCCGCCGAGCACCTTCGACGGCGCGCCGGCCTCTCCGGTCAACGCGTTGTAGTACTGAAACCACCTCTTGTGTTGCTTGAAGTAGTGCACGGCGGGGGCGTGCACCTTCTCCACCTCGGCGATGGAGTTGTCGAGGTCGGCGAAGGTCGACTCCGGGATCGGCCCAGCATACGCCTTGGCCGCCTTGTACATGTTCGAGATGATGACGTTGACACCCTTGAACGCCGTCGCCTTGCGCCGCTGCTCCTTGCGCTCGGCCTCTTGCTTTGCGCGCCTCGCCTCTCGGTCCGCCCGCTCCTTGGCCTGCTTGGCGATGCGCGGGTTGTCGGCGCGCATGCGCTTGGCCTCCCTGGTCCACCAGCGGACCGTGTCTTCGTAACCCCTGGGGGCTTGCTTGGTGAAGCTTGCGACGGCCGCGTCGAGCTTCTTCAGGGCCGCGTTCGGCGCCAACTTCCCTTGCCGGTGGAAGGCGTTGACCTCGCGCCAGGCGACGCCGCAGACGGCCAGGATCTTGTCTTGCGCGATGTCGTTGACCAGGAGATCGCGCTTGCGCTTCACGTCCTTGTATCCGTTGACCATGCTCAGACCCTTAATCTTCTGGTCGATGGTCGCGACGATGGCCTCGCTGCTGTCGATGGCGGCCTGGACCTTGGCCGGCACGTCCGTCATCCGCTTCGGGCGCGCCTTCTGCCCCTTGCGTACCAGGCTTCGGGCTTCGTTGAGGCGCTTGGATGCGCCAGGGATCTTTACGCGGACGCCGCCGCCGCCGACCTTGATCCCGAACTGGGCGTTGACGTCGGGGACGTCGACCGCGGTGAGGCCGAACGCACACATCGCCGCGGCGATGAATCGAGTGGCTTTCATCATCGTTTTTGAGTTCTCCTGCGCGCGAGCCCGGCTCGTCGCGTCGTTTGGTGCTGCTCTCGCGGAGAGCGTCCTGGGTCGATGGACCTGTCCGGCCACGTCACCCCCAGCGATGCCGGCTGGCCCCCAGGTACGAGCAAGGTCGTCGGTTGGGTCTAAAAAAGCGGCACCGTGTACGCCGACGCTCGATCGCATCGCACGCCGTGCGGAGCGCCGATGGTCACCGGAGGGGGCGTGCGCGATTCAGGATAGAATCTTTCATGAACTTAATGGCTTGAGAACTATATGCCAGCGGGCGATGATCCGGACTCCACCCTGACCCGTACTCGCCGACAACGACTGGGAGGCAGACGTGCACCTACCGGTAATGAGCCTCGTCTTTTGCGTCGCCCTGGGGTTTTCCCTCGCGGGTTGCCCCGAGGATCCTGTGACGCCAACCCCCGACGCGGTGGCGGAGATCGCTCCGGACGCCGCTGACGACCTCGCCGGGGACGCAGACGTCGGCACGCCCGAGGTGGATGCGGCCGATCTACCGGCGGACCGACCCGAGCTGCCGCCGGACGTAGGCCCCCCCGGACCAGAGGTCGAGCCGGATGTCCCCGCAGAGTTGCCCGA
>JAAZYN010000922.1:0-250 GCA_014239625.1 Myxococcales bacterium
GCCGCGCTCGTGGTGTCCGGAGGCGCCGTGGTCTCGGCGAGCTTTTATACCCTGTCGACCCAGGTGAGCGTGGAGACCTCGAAACAATATGCCTGGGTGCTCACCCGGGCGCTGGACAAGGCGCGCAACTTCTACTCCTCGCAGGTCACCGACCGGGTGCGCCACCACGGCGTGCTGGTGAGCCACGACTACCGCGACCATCCCAACGCCATCCCCAACCCGGCGACCTTCACCATCGAGCTGTCCGAGG
>JAAZYN010000922.1:260-2036 GCA_014239625.1 Myxococcales bacterium
GGACCTCGGAGTGACGGCGCGTCTGTACAGCGATCACCCCTTCGAGCGGCGGGTGGACGGAGGCCCCCGCGACGCCTTCGAGCGCGACGCGCTGGTTCAGCTACGCCAGGCTCCGACCGAACCCTTCTGGCGCGTGGAGGAGCGCGAGGACGGCACCGCGATGCGGTACGCGCAAGCCATCGTCATGGCTCAGACCTGCGTCCAATGCCACAACGCGCACCCGCAGAGCCCGCGCAGGGACTGGAAGGTCGGCGATGTCCGGGGCGCGCAATCCATCGAGCTGCCGCTGGACGGCTCGGCGGCGATGATTCAGGACGGGGTGCTCAGCACCACCTTTCTGATGTTCGGCTTGACGCTCTTCGGTTTGGCTCTGCTGGCGGCCATCGTGGGTCGGCTGCGGGGGTCGCTGGCGGCGGAGCAGGAGACGAACGCGGAGCTCCGCGACACCCACGCGGCGGTCGAGCGATTCGTCCCCTACCCCTTCTTGGAAGCCATCGGCCGCAGCTCCGTCCGAGACGTCGAGCGGGGCGACTGCATCGTCCGAGAGATGGAGGTGCTGTTCTGCGACCTGCGATCCTTCACGACCCTGGTCGAGGGCATGAGCCCGGCCGAGGCGTATGCCTTCGTCAACCAGTACCTCGCGGTGATGGAGCCGGCGCTGCACGCCGAAGGCGGCTTCATCAATCAATATCTCGGAGACTGCATCATGGCCCTGTTCCCGGGGGGCGCCGACGGGACGCTGCGGGCCACGGTGGGCATGCTGAGCGCCCTCGACGGCTTCAATGCGCAGCGCGCCGAGCGTCATGAGGCGCCCGTCCAGGTGGGCGTCGGGGTGAGCGCTGGACCGCTGATGCTCGGGACGATCGGGGGTGGCGAGCGGCTCGACCAGGGGGTCGTCGGCGACGACGTCAACCTGGCCGCGCGCCTCGAGGAGCTGACCAAGCACTACGGCACCCGGGCGCTGGTGAGCGACGGGTGCGTCCAGCGCCTCGAGGAGCCCGAGCGCTTCTCGCTGCGGGAGGTGGATCTCATCTGCCCCAAAGGAAAGAAGCAGCCGGTGCGCGTCTTCGAGCTGCTCGATGCCCTCCCTCCGGCCGTCAGTGAGGGGCGGCAGCGCGGCCTGTCCGACTTCGCGAGCGGCCTGGCGCTTTACCGGAGCCGAAGGTTCGAGGAGGCTCGAGCGCGCTTCGAGCGTTGCCTGCAGACCGCCCCCGACGATGGCGTGGCCCAGCTGTACGTGCGTCGCTGCGGGCGGATGCTCGAGCACCCGCCGGGTGAGGGCTGGGGCGGCGTCACCGTCTTCGCGACCAAAGACGGCGCCGCCGAGTCGGCGTCATGACGGTCCCGGGCGTGACCGAGCCGAGCGCGTCCGCGCTCAGGCCGGCTCCTTGTCGCGACGGCTGTAGCCGGTCCACATCCGCGCCCGAGGGTTGTTGCGCGCCTTTATCTTGGCGAGGTGGGTGTACGCGATCTTGAACTCGGTAGCCGCCCGGGACAGCTGCGGGGCCGCCTTGCGACCGATAGCCGCCGCCGCCCGAGCCTGCGAGAGGTTGGACGGGTCCGCCTGGCTGGCGCCGTGAGCTTGAATCAACGCCGCATAGAGCTTGAGCGCCGCGCCTCGGCTCGCCTTGGCGGTGGCGGCGCTGGTGTCCGCAGACGCATACGCCGAGGCCTCCTTGGAGGCGAGCTCGCGACGCGGGCTGACCACGTTTCGACCGTAGTCCTCGCCCCGATGAACGGCAGCCATCCAGTTGTATTTCCTCATCCACCGGGTGA
>JAAZYN010000923.1 GCA_014239625.1 Myxococcales bacterium
GATCTGGAAATCATCGACGGGTCACACCCAGATCATGACGAACTGTGCGAAGATCTCGAAGAAGTCCTCTGGACCGCCGAGCTGAGCTCTGCCCAATTGCAGATGTTGGCCAGCTATCTCGCCCAGGATCACGATCCCGTACATCGCGCCGATCAATGCGCTTACTTCGGCGCCTGCTCCAGTCAGTTCCCCGACCACAGGTTCGTGATCGGCTGGTCCGCTGGCATGTTTGTCAGCGCCTGGTGCATCCTCTTCGAAGAAAAGGCGTAGACCTGGGTGCAGCTCCTCGCTCCCCGAGGGGGCCTCGGCGCAGCGCCCGTGCAAACCCTCTCCACGCCAGGTTCGCAGCTCACCCGCCAGTCGCGCCGCCGCTCGACCTGACCCGACGCCGGGCGAAAGAGCTTTCGGGCCAGCAACGGTCTGAGTAGGATGCCGCCCGCTATGAGTCGCACCACGCCCACGCTTCGCCGCTGCAACGGCCCGTTCACCAAAGCGCTCGTCATCGAGCACCCGGACCCGAGCCTCGATGGGTACCTGGAGGCGATGGGGATCTCGGTCGATCGCCTCCAGGAGGTCCCCGACGAGGACGAGCTGGTCCGGGTCCTCCAGCAGGGGCAGCACCAGCTCATCTTCAAGCGCAGCCGCGTGCCGATCACCGAGCGCGTGGTGACCGCCAGCGCTCAGTTGGCCGGTGTGATGCTGTGCTGCATCGGACACGACTCCGTCGACAAGCAAGCCTGCGCGCGACACGGCGTGCTGGTGACCCACGATCCGGTGTCCAACGGCCGGTCGGTGGCCGAGATGGTCATCGGCGAGCTGATCGTGTTGTCTCGCCGCATCTTCGACTCGGTCATCGAGATGAGCGAGTCGGTCTGGCAGAAAAACAACCTCGGCCGCTACGAGGTGCAGGGCAAGAAGCTGGGCCTCGTGGGCCTCGGTAACATCGGGCGGCAGGTCGCGCAGCTGGCCACGGCGCTGGGGATGGAGATCGCCTTCTTCGACACCAGCGAGATCAGCCACGAGGTCGGGATGGCGATGGGGTATGCCGCCGTCGAGAGCCTCGATGAGCTGTTCACGTGGTCCGACTTCGTGTCGATGCACGTGTCCGCTGACGACGTGCACGGCAACTCCAATGAGCACTTGATCACGTCGCGCCATCTGGAGTTGATGGCCCACAAGGATTACGAGAGCCCCCGGATCTTCCTCAACCTGGCGCGCGGGATCGTGATCCAGCCCGAGCAGCTGCGCGCCTCGATCGAGGCCGGGCACATTCACTACGCCATCACCGACGTCTTCCCCGACGAGCCACGAGCCAGTGGCGACCATGGCTGGGTGAGCCCCTACCAGGGTGAGCCCCGGATCTTCGCCACCCCCCATATCGGCGCGGCGACCCGCGAAGCTCAGCCGCGCATCGCCAAGTACGTGGCCAAGACCACCCAGCTGCTGAGCCATTTCGGGATGGTGCGCAACTGCGTCTACTCGCCGCGCACGAAGGTGCAGTTCCACCATCCCGCGGCCAAGAGCGTGCTGGCGGTGGTCCACGCCGACACCCGAGGGACCAAGAAGGCCGTCGACGACGCCATCTACAACGCGGGCGCGAACAACCTGCGGTCGATGCACGTGGACTTCTCCCAGTTCGGGATCGCCTACGACCTGAGCGCTCTGGACCGGACGCTGTCGGCCGCCCAGTGCGACGAGCTGGTGTCGTACGCCCAGCGCCTCACCGGGGACGCCCACGCGATCCGCTACATCCGACGCATCCCGCTGAGCGAGGTGTAAACCCGCGCGGCCGTCGCCGTGATGGTCGCGCTTTGGCTGGACACGGTCGGCTGGTCACCGCCAAGATGTCGCGTCAATGACCCACCCAACCTCATGGGAAGAGCACGAGCACGCCGCGCACGAGGAGCGGGCCTGGGTTCGGCTGACGTATGAGTGCAACCCAATAGCCTTCCTGGTGGAACAGGCAGGCGGTGCTGCTTCAACCGGCCGTGAACGGATACTGGAATTGGAACCCACCGACATC
>JAAZYN010000924.1 GCA_014239625.1 Myxococcales bacterium
GCGCCTGCCCATCCGAAGGTTGCAGCCGAAGTCTGGTGAGAAATGCGGGCTAAGGGACGCGGTGCTGCGCCGCTCCACGGAGCTGCCCGCCGGCAACGCATCGGACCTGCTCTGTGGCCCTGAGGGGGGCGTCGTCTCGCTCGCCAGAGGGCGCCGGCCGTCTTTACGGAGTGGCCAGGGGGGCGGGCCGCCCGAAGAAGTATCCTTGCAGTAGATCGCAGCCGAGATCGGCGAGCATCGCAGCCTCAGCCTCGGTCTCGACGCCCTCTGCCACGACGAGCGTGCGCGACCTGCGACAAATGCTCACCAGAGAAGACACGAGCTCGCGCTTGATGCGCGACGTGTCGATCCCCCGGATGAGCGACATGTCGAGTTTAGCCACGTCGGGAGTGAGCTTCACGAGCCAGGAGAGGCCTGCGTAGCCTTCACCGAGGTCGTCCAGGGCGATCTTGTATCCAGCGCTTCGCAGCTCGCCGAGCGTCACAGCGACGTCCGAGGCCGACGCGAGCTGGGCCCGCTCGGTCACCTCGAGAGCCACGCGGGACGCTACGGCGACGAGGGGGTCGTCATACCTCAACAGGAGCTCACTGCGGAGCTCCATCGGGTGAAGGTTGACGAAGAACCGAACATGTCGGTCGCTGTGCGTGTCGATGGCGCTCGCTACAAGGGAGCGCACCCGCCGCCCGAGATCATCGACCTTGCCCAGCGCTTCCGCTGCCGCGAGGATCTCCAGCGGCGACATGCGTGGCGAGTCGCAGCGCATGAGCGCTTCGTAGGCGTAGATGGAACGGTCGTAGGCTCGGACGATGGGTTGAAAGGCCATGAAGAGCCCGTCGAGGGCCGCGGCGAACCGCTGCCGGGTGGAGTCGATGTCCAGCAGCATCGCGCTGGCATCTGCCCGGGACATCAAGAGCTTTTGCTGAAGACGAGCCACCTGCCCCTCGCGCAGCGCCGCCTCCACCTCTTCGACGAAGAGGGTGGGGGGGATGGGCTTGGTCAAAAAAGCCCTCGCGCGGCCGCGCAGTGCGCGCTGCACGTTCTCTACCGAGGGCTCGCCGGTCATGACCACGGTGGGGATCAAGGGGGCCCGTTGTCGAATGGACGCGACCACGTCCAGTCCGTCAGCGTCTGGAAGGTTGACATCGACGATCGTGAGCTGAACCTCTCCGGCCTCGAAGAGCTCGAGGGCTTGCTGGCCGGTCGCCGCTTGAATGACGCGCAGGCTCTGGCCTTCGAGGATAGCCGTCAGGGCGCGTCGCAGCGCCGGGTCGTCATCGACCAGGAGCACCGCCGGCCGATGCTCGGGCTCCGCCCCCTCCGGTCGCGCCGGTGCGGGAGACGGCGACACCGCCAATGGGGCACGCGGCGCGCTCGCGCTTGGAGAGCCAGGACGCTCCGCGGCGGACTTGACGGCTTGCAGGGCCCAGCGGACGAGCGTGGCGCCGGTGAAGGGTTTCCACAGGACATCGACCCCCGAGTGAAGGGTCTCGAGCTCCTGATCGAAGTAACCCGTGACCACTACTACCGCGGCGCTTGGGGCCGTGGACTGGGCGTGGGTGATGACCTTTGGACCTCCCACGCCGGGCAAGACCAGGTCGCAGATGAGGAGATCCAGAGACGGGCCCAGCGCCGAGAGCTGCTGGATCCCGGCCTCTCCGTTGGCGGCCTCGAAGACGTTGAAGCCGGCGCGTTTCAGGGCTCGCGCGCAGGCGCGGCGGAGCGCCGGCTCATCGTCCACGAGGAGGCAGGTGGCCCCGCCGGCGTCTGGAGAGAAGTCGACTCGGATCGCCGAGGGGGCATCGACCACCGCGTCGTCGGTCAGGGGCAGGTCAATCTGGAAGACGGTGCCTTCCCCTGGGGTGCTACGCACCTCGATAGAGCCTCCCACGCCCTCCACCAGCATCTTGCAGGTCGACAGCCCCAAGCCCGTCCCCACGCCCCGCGGTTTGGTGGTGAAGAACGGGTCAAACATCCGTGCGGCGATCTGGGCTGGGATACCTGGGCCGTCATCGTGTACTC
>JAAZYN010000925.1 GCA_014239625.1 Myxococcales bacterium
TCAGCGGCCGGTCCAGGGGATCTGACGAGGCCGAGCCATCCAGGGTCGCCGTGGCGCCGACCACAATGACCACCTCACGCCCAGGGTCAGCCCTCGGAATCGCGGTCGCGAAGCTGGCGCAGACGCCGTCGGTGCATACGCCAGAAGAGCACTGCTCGTTGCCGGAGCACGCTAGCCCTGCAGACACCTGTCCCACAAGGCTCGGGCCTTCCACGCTGTCGGCGCAGGACGCCAAGCCGGTGCCGAGAGCCACAGTGACGGCAATCAATGCCTGGCGTCGAAACATATCGATAGCTCCGTGCCGCGCCCACGCGCAACGCTTCGAGTCTAGTATGGTGCAAAGCGGAAGACCTCCAACCGCCCTCTCGACGCGTAGCATAGCGCCAAACCGCCAGATGGTCGTGCCCTGCTCGTTGACCTCTCGCATGGCGGGGCAGGATCGAACCGCGCTCGCGCTCTGTTGCACTGGCGTCCTCCTCTGACAGCTGGTATCCGGAGGCTATGCCCACCGGCGCCATCATCGTGTTCTCATTGGTGGCTGCGGGGGCGGCCATCGGCGCGTATGTTGTCGGATACCGCACGCCAGCGCGGGTGCTCCGCGCGATCGCGCGGCGCAACGGCTGGGCGACCCAGGGGCACGCCCGCGAAGAGGCTCAGGTGGGCGTGCCCGCTGAGGGCGGGGTCATCGCTGTCTCCACTTGGTCGCACAACCACCACGACGGCGCCCAGACCCGCGGATGGAGCGCCCGGGAGTCGGTGGCCCTGCCGCCGAGCTTTCTCAGCGAGCACGACGCCGCGGTAGAGGACTCCCTGCGATCCCACGTGTCCACCCTGCCTCGCCGCCTGAAGCTGAGTCTATACCTCGGCGGAGGGGTCATCAGCGTCTCGTCCGAAGGGGTGCCCACGGAGGCGGCCATCCGTCAGGTCGTCCACGCCGTCGCGACGGCGGCGCGTGGTCTGGACCTCGGGCTCGCCGATCCAGACCTGGCGATCCGACGGCTGGCCCAGGCGCCTCCGACGCCGGCGTTGGCGCGGGCGGCGCTGGAGTGGTCGCTGACGCACGATCGCGACACCCCCCACCTCGCCACCCTGATCGAGGCCGGCCTGGCGTCGCCCTCGGGGGAGCACCGGCTGGTCGCGGCGCGCCAGCTGGACGGGGCGCGGGCGCTCCCCGTGCTGTTGGGCATGGTGCTCTCCGGGCAGTGGTCGTGCCAGGTTCGGCGATCGGCCCTGGGCGCGTTGCTGCGCCGCCCGGCCTTCGAGACCCAGCCCTCCGCCGCCCGGGGCCGGATGGCAGACCAGCTCATGACGGTCGTCGGATCCGCCACCGGTGAGCTGCTCACCGCCATCTTGGGGGCGCTCCAGAGTCGCTTCGACGTGATGGTGCCGTTGGCCGCCCTGCACGCGCGCATGGGGTCGGTGGACACCAAGGCGCGGATAGCGTTGGTGGAGTCGATGGCTCGGCATCGGGAGGAGTCGGAGCCGGAGCTGTTGTCGGTGCTCGCCACCCAGAAGCGGCCGGTCCGCATCGTCGCGCTTCGCGCCCTGGTGGACTACGGAGGGGTGGCGTCGGTGGCCGCGCTGCGGCGCCTGGACGCCAAATGGACCACCTTCGCGGCCGAAGACCGGGCGGCGAAGGCGGCGCTGGCGGCTATCGAGGCCCGAAATCCGCGGGCCGTGGTGGGCGCCGGCGGGCTGACGCTGGACGCCGACGACGTCCAGGGAGGGGAGCTGTCCGACGTGGCTCAGCCCGGCGAGCTGGCGCTGGAGCCGGACTGACTCCGCCGGTCAAAATGGTTGAACCCATCCTTCGGGGCTTGTTCGGCCCAGCACTGCCTTGGGCCTCCTTGAATTGACCCCGCCCGTCCCACGTCGGCCCGCCTTGACCTGGCCCGAAACGCTCCCGAATAACGTGACGCTACGTTCCACGCGGGACAGTGCCCCTATGGCCGAGGGCGCACGGCCGCGGTGGCGCGGCCGAAGAGCTCGCTCACGGTGACCGGCTTGAGCCCCTT
>JAAZYN010000926.1 GCA_014239625.1 Myxococcales bacterium
CACTGACGACGCGTGCACCGCGGGCTCGTGCGGCGGGTCTCCAGCCGGGACGCCGGAGTGCACGAGCTGTAGCGACGACACCCCATGTGTCGCGCTCGACGACGGCGATCTGTGCAACGGCGTGTGGAGCTGCAACCTCGGCACCGGGCTGTGCGAGGAAGACGCTACGCCGGTGGACTGCACGGGCCAGTCCCAGGATCAGTGCAACGGGCTGACCTGTGACTCGACCACCGGGAGCTGCACGGTGGTGGCTCCGCTGACCGGGACAGACTGTGACGACGGGGAGAGCTGCACCACTGGCGACGTGTGCACCGCGGGCTCGTGTGGTGGAACGGACGCCTGCACGCTCTGCCCAATGGGGACAGAGTGCACCGGCAACGAGCTGTGCGTGGGTTTCTTCTGCAAGGAGTGCGACTCCAGCAACAACGACGGCTGCGCGAACACGACGCCGCTGTGCGATCCGGTCTCGGACACGTGCGTCGGCTGCACCGACGCCGCGCAGTGCGTCGACGCTGGGCTGGGTAGCGCCTGCGCTGCCAACGGCTCGTGCGGCGCGCCGTAACAATGCGCCTGAGACAAACCGAAGAGATACCGTCGTAACGAGCGGTCTGGGTGGTCGACCCCCGCCGATTTCTGGAGGCCGTCAAACGCCAGCTCGGAGCTCGCGACGCGCGCCTGGAGTTTGGCGGTGAGCCGCTCGTCGGACCGCGCGTGGTGTTCGCAGACCTCGGTCGTGGCTGGCGCGTCGTGGTTACGTTTGATGACGCGATCGGCGGTGAGGACGCCCGACGCCAGAAGCTGAGGGCGCTCGGTGCGGCGTTTCCGGGGATCGTCGATGCCTCGGTGGCCAGGCTACCGGTCGTCGTGAGCGCGCCTGTGGCACCCAGCCAGACATCCACCGCGCTCGATGAGCTGCTCGAAACGGTGGCGGCGCTGATCGATGCCCACTGGGTGGGGGTGATCGACACCGGCACCGAGGTGTTCTACGGGAGCTCACTACCACGCGGAGCCGTCGGTGATGAGGACCCGCTGGTGCAGCGGGCGGTCTCGAGCGTGCGAGGGCTGGACGAGCGACGCTACCACGTCATCGACGAGGGCGCCTCGGGCGCCGGGGCGGGGTGGTTGGCGCGACCGTTTGGGGGCGTGTACTGGGTGCTCGCGGTGTTCCGCCGCGCGTTCTCGGAGGTGGCCGCGGGGGGACAGCTCGTGAGGGCCCAGCCCCTCATCGAGACCCGCGTGGCGGCGCTGTGTCCCAGGGACCCAGAGGGGCCAGGCTCGGGCCGAGGCAACGTGGTCCGTCTGCGCGGGTAGCTGCGTCGCGACATGTACCGAGCCCGCCGCGCAGCGAGGTGGCGTCTTTGAGCGCTGCGTACCCGCCGATCGCGGCGGAAACAACCATGAGACGCGCGCTGACCGCGGTTTTTGTGGCGTTCGGTTGCGCGCGATCTGCTGAAGTCATCCGCGCATCGGCTGCGGCCCCGTGTCGAGCGCGCTGCGAGCGGGTGTTAGAGCTGCGGGCTGGGCAGGCAGAGCTCGACGGGCGCCGAGCACGTCGACATGCGCATGACGACGCTCCACCAGTGGCCGCGTCGGAGGAGTTGACGCGCGCAGGCGCTGGTGCGCTCGGTGGCCTGATAACCTGCTTGCCGCGACGGCAGCGCTTGGCCTAGCATGCAGCGTTCATCCCTGCGAGGTCCTCCCGCCATGCGCACTGCTCTGTTCATGACAGCCGCTCTCACCATCATGTCGACGGCCCCGGCCTGTCTCGACGCCGCGACCCCCACCGATGGGGTCGCCCAAGACACGGCGCCAACCGACGGCGTCACGTCCGAGACGTCCCCAGACACGCCCAGCGCGGAGGACGTAGGCGCCCCGCCGGACATCGCGGCGGAGGCCTCCTCGCCAGACACCACCGCGCTGCCGGACACCACCGCGCTGCCGGACACCACCGCGCTGCCGGACACACCAGCCTCGACGGGGCCGCCCCCGATCATCGACACCGCAACGACCTTCA
>JAAZYN010000927.1 GCA_014239625.1 Myxococcales bacterium
TGAGCCCCTGACTCCTGAGCCCCTGACTCCTGAGCCACCAGGACGTTCGACGGTTTCAGGTCGCAGTGAATGACTCCCCGCTGATGAGCGTAGGCGACCGCAGCGCAGACCCGGCGAAACAACTTCATCCGCCCGCGCACCGACAGATCCGTGCGCCCCACGAACGCGTCGAGCGGTTCGCCATGGACGAGCTCCATGGTGAACCAGTGCTGGCCGTCTTCCGTGCATCCTGCGTCATGGACCCGGGCGATGTCGTCGTGCTCGAGCCGCGCGAGCGCCTCGACTTCGCGGCGAAATAACCGCACCTGGCGGTCGCCGATCCAGGGCCCCCCCCGGAGAAGCTTGAGGGCCACCGCGCGATCGGGATGCTCCTGCCGGGCCTCGAGCACGACGCCCATGCCGCCCGCTCCCAGAACCCGCGTGATCCGATAGGGGCCAATTCGTTCACATGTCGCGAGGTCGGCGGTCCACTGCTCCTCGCTCACGTCTGGGTGCGAGAACGCGGGTTCCGCAAGGAAGTCCTCAGCCGCATCGTGGGCGGAAAGCAGGGACACGACTTCAACCACCGTCTCCGCGTCGCCCTGCGAATCGAGCACCGTCCGCCGGTCCCCGGGCGGCAGGTCGCGCAGCCTCTCGAACAGGCTCTCCACATCGCTCCAGCGGCTCAAGCGGCTCCGAGCTCCCGAAACATCCAGGCCCGGGCGAGTGCCCACTCGCGTTTCGCCGTGGCGAGGGACACCCCCAGCGCCGCCGCGGCTTCCGAGAACGACACTCCACCAAAGAAGCGCAGCTCGACCAGCAGCGCTTTGCGCTGATCAACCGCGGCGAGTTGGGTCAACAGCTCATCGATGGCCAGCAGATCGGGGCCGTCACGGCGGTCGGCGCAGACGCGTGAATCCAGTTCTTCACGGGCGCGCCGCCCCCCGCGTTTCAGCGCTGTCTCGCGCCGCAGCCGATCGACAAGGACAAACCTCATGGCCCGCGTCGCGGTGCGGAGGAATTCGCCAGCATCAGCGAAAGGCACCCCATCGCCAATCGCAAGCCGCGCGTAGGCCTCATGAACGATCGATGTCGCCTGCGGACCGCCGGCGCGATACCGACGCAGAAGTTCACGGGCGAGCGTGCGCAGCTCCTCGTAGGCAAACGGAAGTAAGTCCGCCACCTGCTCGGCGGTCGTAGGGCCCATCACTGCGCTGGACAGCGTGGACGTCTGTGACGTTGGTGTCGTGGGACCCACCAAAAAAAAGTTCATCTTTCCTGAGCCTTTAATATCGCGACTTGCGAGTAAGCCTGTGGCGGGCCGGAAGCTCTACAGCGCAGTCCAACCCGCTAAGAATACCACGAGCCCGGGCCGCCCCCGGTCGGCGGCAAGCCCCGAACCTGCAAAAAAAGGAGCTGTTGCCGTGAAGACCACTGCAATGTCCGCCCTCGCCGTCGCTCTCTGCGTGCTCACGCCGCTCATACCGGCGCAAGCCTCCATAGGGCCGGGTACCCCCGGTATGGGAGGTCTGATCCCCACCCTTTCGTGCGGTCACGCGTACATGGGCAACAGCAGCTTCTCGCTCAACGTCGGCAACGGCCACGGGGGCGCAGTGGCATACGTCGGCGCATCCTTCGCCCAGGGGCTCAGCCTGTTCGGCGGCGCACAGATCCTGATCGACCTGAACCCGATCAACAACTTCCTGATCGCACCGGTCCCGCTCTCGGGGCCGGCCGGGGTCGCGGGCGCGGGTGCAGCGACCTACCCCTACCCCCTCACCTTCCCCGTCACGCCGTCTCTCGCCGGCCTCCAGGTCTATGCGCAGGCCGTCATCGACCAAGGCAACGGCACGTTCTCCGCCACCAACGCGCTGGCGATCAAGCTCACGATGCCCCCGCGCATCATCGTCGGGACATCGGTGGCTGGCTCCAATGACCCGGTGCATGTCATCGACCCGACAGTTCCGCTCGTGGTGGCTCAATGGAACATCAGCACACCAAATTGGACCCCCGCACCGATCAACAACGTCACC
>JAAZYN010000928.1 GCA_014239625.1 Myxococcales bacterium
CGCTACACATACCATCAGCAATTGTCTGATCACGGTGCTCTCCCTCGCGCCTGGATTGCGAGCTTCCCCGTGATCTTTTCGGCCGGGGCGGGGGCTGACCTTTTGGCGCCCCGGGGGAGAGCTTTCCTTTTCGCCGCCCGGGGCGGCTCAGTGCTTCACGAATGGATCGGGTTTGCGCGGGCCGTCGAGGAAGATCTGGCCCTGGTTGTTGATGCTGAGCCGGTATTCCATCTGCGCGACCAGCGGCTTGTGGACCGCCGTGCCCTGGACCGTGCGGATTCCCTCGAGCTGCGCCGCTTCGGGGTCGGTACACAGGTCCCAGAACTTGGACCACAGTCGGGTCTCGAGATCCGTCGGCTCTTTTCCCTGGCGGTAGTGAGCGGGGACCAGCTCACCTCCCTCCTCGGCGATGCCGAGGACGTCGGCGGGCATGTTCAGGGGCGTTCCGTTGTTGGGCGCCTGATCGCTGCCGTAGACCCGTGCGAAGATCGTGAGGGTCTTGCCGCGGAGCGGGTCCGCCTCCTTCACCGACTCGGTATCGAAGACAATCTGATAGCTATCGAAGAACGCCTCTTTGCCGTGTACCACGAGGTCCCGGATCTTTGCTCCGGGGCGTGGCTGCCAGCCGGCGTCGGTGTCGAGCCACGACATCGAGATCCGGGTGCGGCCTTGGGCGTCTTGTTCGACCGCATTGACCAGGATGCGCGCGCACGGCGTCTCTTCGGTGAGAGCGGCCACTGCACGGCGGAGGCGGCGCTCTTCTTCTCGACGCTCGTGCATGTCGTGGAAGAACCATCCCAGGAGACCCAGGACCGTGCCCCACACCAGAACGCTCAGAATGCGCATGGTGGGACTTTAACGTACGATTCGACGGGCCGTGAGCGTCATCCGCACCATCGCCCAGACCTTTGCAACCAAGGGAGCGGGCTTTCTCATCACCCTGCTCGTCGGGGTGACGCTGTTCCGCACGATCGGTCCCGCCGGAAAGGGGACGGTCGACGGACTGATCACCTGGTTGACGCTGCTGCTGCTGGCCTATCCGTCCCTCGAGGAGCCGCAGCTCTACCTCATCGGGCGCCGTGACGCCTCGCCTGCGACCTTCGTCGTCAACGCCCTGATCGCCGCCGCGCTGTTCGGCGGGCTGGTCATCGGGTTACTCGAGCTCATCGCCCGACATGCGCCCGGGTGGCTGGAATACCACGACCGTCGCGCCGACGTGTGGCGGACGATCGACCTGACCCACCTGCGGACCCTGGCCCTGGTTGCGCCGCTGGCGCTCGCGCAGCGGGCCTGTGGCGGCGTCCTGCAAGGGTTGCGCGACATGGGAGCGTTCAACAAGTGCTTCCTGATCCAGAACACGACGCTGCTCGTGTGCGTGGTCAGCCTCGTCTGGGTCGGGGGTCGGGGGGTCGAGGGGGCCGTCATCGCCTACGTGGCTTCGTTCGGAGCAGGCTGGCTGAGCGCCATCCTCATGGCGCTCCGCCACCCGGAGGTGCGTAAGGGGCCGTGGATGCCCGCCCCACGGTTGCTGGGCCGCCTCTGCATCTCCGGGCTCCGCATCCATGGCGGCGTCGTCGCGGCGTGGTTGATCCTGGAATCCGACAAGCTGGTGGTGCTCCGTTATCACGACGCCGATCAGCTGGCGTTGTACGTCCTGGCCGTGGCCCTGACAGGGCACCTGCGCCGTCTGGTTGTCCAGCCGGTCAAGGAAGTGCTCGGCTCACGGCTGCCCGGGATGGTGGGGGATCGGGATCGCCTGATCGACGCGGTTTCGCGGACCTGCCGTCATATCGTGCTGTTGACGGTCATTCCCGGTGCGGCGCTCGCATTGTTCGGCTGGCCGATCCTGTGGGTGCTCTACGGGGCCGAGGCGGTGCCCGCCTACATCCCGCTCCTCGTTCTGCTGCCAGGAAGCCTGTTGTGGGGAGCGGCCGTCATTCAGTCCTACTGGTTCATCGGCACCGACCGTTTCGTCACCCTGACGATGATCGGTCTGGCCATGGCGGGTACC
>JAAZYN010000929.1 GCA_014239625.1 Myxococcales bacterium
AGACCGACCAGCCGAACATCCTGTTGTACGCCTTCGCCCGATCTTTGTCGGCGCCGATCACGAACAGGCCGTGAGCCGCCTCGTGCACCACGAGGATGAACAGCCCAAAGTACAGTATGCCGAAGAGGATGGCGGCCAGCGGCACGTAGATCGCAGGGTGGATGACGGTGCCTGCCCAGACGGTGGCGCCGATCCCCGCCCACAGCATCAGCCAGGCGCCGATGTTGATGGCGTTGTGGATCCACGGGGTCTTGGTCTTGAAGTGGTACTTTTGACCTGCCTGGATGGCGTCATACACCCACTGCGCGCGCTTTTTACCCGACCCGTGCGGGGGGCTCTGTGGATCAATCGTGTCGATGGCCGTTGTGTACCGTCGACAGGCCTGCCGTGTCTACGGTCAGGATCGCGCAAGTGAGAGATTCGAGTCCCTTGGGATAAACCCTGCGGCGATCCGGGGCTAACGCCTCCTGTTTGACGAACTGCGCCAGCGCCGCATGCTCCAGGGCGCCCTCGACGAGCACAATCTGGTGAGGGCCAGCGGCTTTTTGGAGCCGTGAGGCGAGGTTCACGGTGGTGCCAAAGAAGTCCACGCGCTCGTTGGCCCGCACCGTCATGGCGGGCCCTTCGTGCATGCCGACCTTCAAGGCCAGCCGGTGTTCGCGGTCACGGGCGGCGGTGTCTTTGACCATCTCGACCGAGGCGCGCACGGCGTGCTCGACGCTGGGGAAGGCCGCCATGACCTCGTCGCCCATGGTCTTGACGACGGCGCCAAGGTTGGCTTCGACGAGCACCCTCAAGCGGTTGAAGTGGCGCTGAATCATGGCGAACGCGCGGCCATCTCCGACCCGACGGTACAGCGCCGTGCTGTCGACCAGATCGGCGAACACGATCGCCACGGAGCCCACCGAGAGGTTTACGCCCGTGGCTGGCGCCTCCATCGCGAACAGGCCGTGAAAGTCCGGCAGGTACAACAGCTGGCTGCCGAGCGCCATCTCTGGCCGGAACCGGGCGCGCTCCACCAGCACGGAGACCTCTCCCTCGCGAGCGTTGTGAATCATCAATACGCCCGACTCGCTTCTGCCTCGCGGGACCATCGAGAGGTCGCTGGCGATCTCCAGACGGACCGGATTATGGGGTGGCGTGAGCGTCGCCCCCACCGGGTCGTCGACGGCCCGCACCAGGACCACTTCGTCCGGCAGCGTGTCGAGGGTGACCGTCCCGCCAGCAGGGACCGGCACGACCGCGAAGAGGTGGGGGTGGAACCAGGGCGAACCGGCGCAGTAGACCCGGTTGCCGACCTCCCGGATACCTGGGTTGACGGTGAACACGGCCTCCACGTTCTCGGCGAAGTCGGTCACGAAGGTCCGGTCACACTCGGCGCAGTAGGCTTCGGAGCGCAGCTCCGCGAGGCTGGTCAGGACGCCGGCGCCCACCCGACAGGTGGGGCAGAGCGCCTGCCACTGTAGATCGAACAGCCCAGCGTGAGCGGCGTGAAGAAACGCGGTGAGGGTCTCCCGCCGGGAGTGTCGCCAGGTGTCGGCGAGCTCGTACGGCCGGATCTGCCGCAGGAGCTCATCGGCGGCGTGGCGAAGGTAGGCCAACAAGCTGTCGCCGAGGGCGCTGGAGACGGGAGAGTCGTCGCGAAATCGAGCCTCGCGATGGGCCAGGGTCGACAGCTCCGATCCGCTGCACGGACCCGACAGCAGGTCATCGTGAGGCGCCGTCAGCAGCACCCGGCGCGCCCACGAGGTGGCGGGCTCGTTGTCACGTCGCGCCAACGGCGCGGCGGTCTGCAGCAGCAGGCCGATAGCGCCGAAGTATCGTTTCAAGCACTTGGCCGCGACCTTGGAGAGGGTCGCGGTCATCGGCTCGGCCAGCGGCATCCTGGCCTGAATCCGTGATGACGCGCGAACCTTGGTGGCGACCCCGCTGTCGAGGGGCTCCAGGGTCACCTCCATGAAGGCCTGGCCGAACAGGCCACTTTCGAAGTGACGCTCACCGCGGAAGTAAC
>JAAZYN010000092.1 GCA_014239625.1 Myxococcales bacterium
CATCGAGCTGCTCGACCAGCTCATCGAGTGCACCGCCGCCCAGTCCCAGCGTTGGGTCCGCGAGGCCGCAAGAGCCAAGCAGATCCCGAGCAACGCTCCGCAGGTTGGCGAAGAGTGGCTCGGAGGCCCGGTGGTCACGGTCCGCAACCTGCGGTTGCTCAGAGAGGCCCTGCTGGACGTGGAGAAATATGGCAGGCCCTTGATCCCGGGGCCGGTGCGCACGCTCCCCAACGGCCAGGTCGCCGCCCAGGTGATGCCGACGGGGATGTATGACAAGCTGTTGTTTCAAGGGTTCACAGGTGAAATCTGGATGGAGCCCGGGGTCACCGCCGACCGTCTGTACGAGACTCAGGCGGTCGCCTACAGAAAGAAGCGGCTGGGACAGCCCGTGGAGCCCAAGGTCGCGTTGGTCCTGGGCGCCGGCAACGTGTCATCCATCGGCGCGATGGACGCGCTCTACAAGTTCTTCGTCGAAGACCAGGTGGTGGTGCTCAAGACCAACCCGGTCAACGAATACATCGGGCCGATCACGTCCGATTGCTTCAAGCCCATGGTGGATCGAGGGTTCTTCCGGTTGTGCTATGGCGGGGTCAAAGAGGGTGCCTACCTGTGCCAGCACGAGGGCGTCGACGAGATCCACATCACGGGTTCGGACAAGACGCACGACGCCATCGTCTTTGGCGTCGGCAAAAAAGGCGCCGCGGCGAAGAAGAAGAACAAGCCCGTCAACACCAAGCGCATCACCAGCGAGCTCGGCAATGTCAGCCCGGTCATCGTGGTGCCTGGGCCCTGGAAGCCCGGTGATCTGGACTTCCAGGGGCAGAATCTAGCCTCCATGTTGACCAACAACGCCGGGTTCAACTGCAACGCGACGCGAGTCATCGTGACCCACGCCTCGTGGACGCAGCGGCAGCCCCTGTTGGACCGGATCCGGCGAACCCTGGCCGATGCCCCGACGCGCCACGCCTATTATCCGGGTGCCAAGGACCGCTGGGAGGCCTTCGTCCAGGCGCATGGCGACGCGGAACAGTATGGCGACACCAAAGACGGGCACCTGCCATGGACCCTGGTGCCGAATCTGGATCCCAACCAGACCGACGACATCTGCTTTACCACCGAGGCGTTTTGTGGCGTCTTCGGCGAGGTGCCGCTGGAGGCCGACTCGGTCGTCGACTACATCGACCGCGCGGTGAATTTTGCCAACGACACAGTGTGGGGCTCACTGAACTGCTCGTTGATCGTCCACCCGGAGTCGCTGAAGGACCCGCGGGTCTCCGATGCCGTCGACCGGGCCATCCAAGACCTGCGCCACGGCAGCGTGGTCGTCAACCACTGGGCTGCCCTGTCGTACGGCTTCGTGTCGACGACCTGGGGCGCCCACCCGGGACACACGGTCGACGACATCCGCAGCGGGGTAGGGGTCGTGCACAACACCTACATGTTTGACCGGCCGCAGAAGACGGTCATCAAGGGCCCGTTCATCGTCAAACCCAAACCGCCCTGGTTCATCACCCACAAGACCACCCCGGAGCTCGGCCGGAAGCTGACGGCTTTCGAAGCCGAGCCGAGTTGGCGGAAGATTCCAGGGATCTTGTGGGCAGCGATCCGCGGATAGGGGCAGCGCTCTGATGACCCGCTGACGATGATCGCGACAGCGCGCGGGTGTCGGGCAGATGCCGTTGTTTTTTGGCGGAACAGGCGAGCCTCGGTGAGTGTTGAGCGGTCGTGACGTTCGACCATCGACGTTGAACCGACCACCACCATGGGGACGCCGGGGGACATATGCGGATGAGGGGATGGTTCAGCAGCGCAGTGGTGGTCATGTCGGCGTGGGCACCAGGTTGCGCGGCGCAGCATGGAGATGGAGCGGTCACCAGCAAGAAATCGCCGGAGTCCGTCACCACGTCGGCCGATCAGGCGGCTGCTCCGGAGCAAGCTGCCACCTATTCGGTCCCGAGGCATCCGCTGCTGACCACCCGGGGGCCCGCCCCGAGGACCTCCCTGGCGGTCAACGCCGAGACTGGTTTCGACGTTGCGAGGGACGCCCGCGGCGAGGCGTCGGCGACCTACAAGAGGTACAGCGAGCGCGGGGTCGCGACGTCGCAGCGCGGCCGCCTGGTCGAGGCGCTCGAGTTTGCCCCCCCGCGAACTGCGGAGGTGGCCGAGCTGAGAGGCGGCGCGACCCTCCATCGCGTCGACGCGGTGGTGACCGTCGGTGACCGGCTGGCGATCAGGTCGTTGATGAGCTATCTGCGGCGCATCGAGCGGCACGCGTTTTTGACGGTCTCGGCGATCTCCTTCTCCACGAACAAGCGCTGGTGGGGCGTGTGCCGGAGAGAGGCAGCGTTCACCATCAGCGGCTGGTTTGCTCGCGGCACGCCCAGCCTCCCCGAGACCCAGGTTCACCTGCCCAAGGTGTCGGCCACCCGCATCGCCCACGCGCTGGTGAATTACATGCGTGAGGGGCAGCTCAATCAGGTGACCGTCGGAACTCGCGGCTTCAAGGCGAAGGGAGTCGTCACCAGCGCCCAGGCGCTCGAGAGCTACGTCGAGCGGGTCACCGCCGCCCACCGCTGCGTCAAGAGCGTCGACGCGACCAGGGGGCCTGTCGAGGAGGGCAGCGCGGGGGTGCCTTTCGAGCTCGTGGGCGCGCTCAAATGCCGCACTCGTTGACCCGAGCGGTCTGTGGTCTGGACAGAGGTGGCTCGGCGGTGCCGTTGTCTTCCGCTGCGGCCGAGCGGAGGTGTGGAGCGCGACGGGGTTGACCGTCGCTGCGGCGGCGCGGCGCGACGGGGGGACCGTGTCGGTGTGAGCCCTGGCGCGGGTGGCGCGGGCGACGGCGTTGCAGAAAAGCGATGGCGCGTCTGCCGTGTCCGTGCTTCATGTTCGTAGCATGAGCGACGTTCTCAAAGAGCTGGTGTCGATCCTCACCCTCGATCGACTCGAGGAGAACGTCTTTCGAGGTCAGAGTCAGAACCTTGGCTGGGGGCGCGTCTTTGGGGGGCAGGTCGTGGGGCAGGCCTTGTCAGCGGCGGAGCAGACGGTCCCCGAGGGCCGCTCCGCGCACTCGCTCCACGGCTACTTCCTGCGCCCCGGCGACGCCGACCACCCGATCGTGTACACGGTCGACCCGATCCGCGACGGGCGGACCTTCACCACCCGGCGCGTGGTCGCCGTCCAGGACGACACGACGATCTTCAATCTGTCCGCCTCGTTTCAGAAGAGCGAGGGAGGGCTGGAGCATCAGGACGCCGCATGTCCCCAGGATGTGACCCCGCCCGATGAGCTCTGGTCAGAGCAGGAGTTGGGAAAGCGCTATCTCGACCGGCTCCCGCCCAAGGTGCTCGCCAAAGTCCCCCAGTCGATGCGGGATCGGTTCGTGGCCGAGCGGCCACTGGAAGTTCGGCCGGTGGCGCCGATCGATCCGATGCGTCCAGACAAGCGCCCTCCCATCGGTCGTGTCTGGTTTCGCGCGAACGGTCCCCTGCCTGACGTGCCGAGCCTGCATCAGCACTTGTTGGCCTACGCGTCGGACTTCCACCTGCTGGGGACCTGTCTACACCCACATGGCCTGACATGGTTCAACCCCGAGCTGCAGGTCGCCAGCCTGGATCACGCGATGTGGTTTCATCGGTCGTTCCGGTTGGACGACTGGTTACTCTACGACATCCACTCACCGTCGACGGGCGGAGCACGCGGTTTGGCGACCGGTCGATTCTTCACGCGTGACGGCGCGCTCGTCGCGTCGACGGTTCAAGAGGGGCTGCTTCGCCTACGCTGAGGGTCGGCAGCGTGGTGGTGTCGCCGGTCCCCTGACACCACCGTGGTCGGGTGCTAGGCTTTGACCATGTGGGATGTTCTGATGCGTAGGTTGGTCACAGCCACCTCGGAGGCACCGGTGCGCCTGGGCCGTTACTCGGTCACCGGCGGACTCGGCACCGGTGGTATGGGCGTCGTGTTGCTGGGTGTCGACAGAGAGCGCGATCTTCGGGTCGCCATCAAAGTGCTTCAGCACGTCGAACCGCTGGGCTTGCTGCGTTTCAAGACGGAGTTCCGAAGCGTCGCCGGGTTGCGTCATGACAACCTGGTCACCGTCCACGAGTTGGGTAACCACGAGGGTCTCTACTACCTGGCGATGGAGTATGTGGACGGCGTCGATTTCGCTCGCTGGGTGCGCTATCAGGACCACTCCATGGACCTGCAGGACGCTGAGGCCAGTGACGAGGCGACCAACCACCCGACGACGGCTCCGTTTCGACCCACGCTCACCGCGACTCCGGAGCTCGACGACACCAGCCTGGACACCACGAGTCGGCTCGCGCCGAGCTCGGGGTCTGCCGAGGAGCGCGCGGTGGCGCCGCGAGACTACGAGCGGCTGCGGGCTGCGTTCGTGCAGCTGGTGAGAGGCGTTCAGGCGCTTCACCGGGCGAAGCTGCTGCACCTCGACCTGAAGCCGTCCAACGTCATGGTGACCGCCGAAGGGCGGGTGGTCGTGCTGGACTTTGGGCTGGTCTCGACCACCGCGACCATGTCGGTCGACCCGGCCACCGGGACGACAGCGGGCACACCGGCCTACATGGCGCCGGAGCAAATCCTGGGGGATCCCCTCACGCCAGCGGCGGACTGGTACGGGGTGGGCGGTATCTTGTATCGATGTCTCACCGGGTTGCGGCCGTTTCGTGGGCGCAACGTGCTGCAGATGCAGTGGGCGAAGGTGTCCGGGCCTCCCCCGGCGCCACGCGAGCTGTTGCCGGAGACGCCCATCGATCTGAACGACCTGTGCATGGCGCTGCTGCACAGAGATGTCGCCTTGCGACCGACCGGAGCCGACCTGGCCCGTCTGCTCGGGGACGCACAGTCCGAACAGCGCCGAGCTCCGGTCATCACGTTGCCTTTCATCGGTCGCGAGGGGGAGCTCGGCAGCATGATCGAGACCTTTCACCGGGTCGCCGAGACGGGTCGAGCTCACGTGGTGAGCCTGGCGGGACAGTCAGGGCTTGGTAAGAGCGCGCTGACGCGGAAGTTTCTGATGGCCGTCCGGGCCGACCACCAGTCGTGGGTGTTTCGCGGGCGCTGTTACGAGCGTGAGACCGTGCCCTTCAACGGGTTCGACGGTCTCGTCGATCGGATCGCCGCGCACCTCAGGCGCTTGCCAGACGGCAAGGTGAATCGCTACGTCCCAGAGTACGTCGCCGAGCTCGTGCAGACGTTTCCCGTGCTGGGTACGATTCACTGCTTCTCGCCACGGCTGGTGGGCAGCCCGCCACCGATGGAGCCCAAAGAGCTTCGTCGCCGCGCGTGGTCGGCGCTGGCGGAGGTCTTCTCGGGGATCGCACGTCGCCGCATATTGGTGCTCCATATCGACGACTTTCAGTGGGCCGATGGTGCCACGGCGGAGCTGCTCGAGTTTCTGTGGGCTCGCGCTGACCTGACGAATGTGTTGCTGATCCTGAGCTACCGCGCTGAGGAGGCGATCGCCAATGGGCTCCTGTCGTCCTGGTTCGACCACCTCGAGACGCTGCCAGAGCACCAACACGTGCAGATCGAGCTCCGACCGTTGGCCCGCGACGAGGCGCTCCAGTTGACTCGGGTTGCCCTCAGCACGTTCGGGGCGTCGGGGGACCACGCGATGCGGCTCTGCCACGAGTCGCTAGGCTTCCCGTTCTTCATCGAGGAGCTGGCGCGGCACTCGGCGGAGGCGGTCAACGAGGAGGTGTCTCTCGACGGTGTCCTGGCCGCTCGCATCGCCGCTCTCGCTGAGGAGGAGCGGCGCTTGGTCGAGGCCCTGGCGGCGGCCGGCGGCCCGGTGACCCAGGCGGTCTGTTTCCAAGTCGCGCGGTTGACCCCGAATGAGCTGCCGGTGCTGTGGGACCTGCGCGCGCGTCATATCCTGAGCGCGTCGGGGGTCGCGGCGGATGACAAGATCGAGTTCTATCACGACCGCTTTCGCGAGGCGGTCTGGTCGGGGCTGACCACAGCTCGGCAGATCGACCTGAATCACCAGCTCTGGCGGTCGCTGGTGGAGCACAACAGCGCCGATGGGGCATGGTTGTTCGACGCCGTCCGGCACTTTTCGGCCGCCGCCGAGGCTGGCGCCGTCCTGGATGAGGCGAGTCGAGTGCGGGCGGCGGAGCTGGCTGTCCGCGCCGGCGGCTACGCCCAGCGAACTGCGGCGTTCTCCCTTGGCTTCAACAGCTTCGAGGCTGGTTTGGCGGCGCTGGCGCCGTTGGCGGACCCGTGGGCCGACCACTACGAGGTGATGCTCGAGTGTTCGGTGGGCGCCACGGAGATGGCGTACCTCATCAACGCCGACGCGGTGCGCGTGCGGCGTACCGCCGACGTGAAGACAAACGCGAGGCGAGCGCTGGATCAGATCCGAGTCTGGGAGGTCGAGGTGGACGCCGCAGGCGGCCAGGGTGACTACGTGGGCGCCATCAGCCAGGCTACTCACGCGCTTCGCCTGCTGGGTATCGAGCTGCCGGTAGAGCCCAGCGAGGAGGTCGTCGGGGCGGCTATCCACAAGGCGCTGGGTGCCCTGTCGGAGGTTGGCCCAGAGGGGTTGCTGCAGCTCCCTGACATCGACGACCCACAGGTCGCCGCGGCGATGCGCATCCTGGTCCGCGTCAGCGCGTCGGCGTTTTTTGCGGCGCCCATGCTCGTTCCCATCGTCGCCGAGCTGATGATCACCACGTCCCTGAAACGGGGCCTGTCTCCAGCCACGCCGTTCGCCCTCGGCCTGATTGGGATCGTGCTGAACACGATCGGGCACCATCCGGTGTCCCATCTCTGGGGGCAGGCAGCGCTGAAGCTGCTGGACCGATGGGAGGACCGCAGGCTCGAGGCGTGCACCCGGCAGGTCATCCAGAACCTGGTGGGGACCTGGGTGGTGCCCCTGGCGTCCACCCTCGATGACGGGCGCCGAGTGGTGGATGTGGGCCGTCAGACCGGCGACTTCGAGTACAGCGCCTATGGCGCCCATGTCTACACCTACAACGCGATGTATTCGGGGGCTCGTCCCCTGGGGCCGCTGCTCGAGGAGGCCGTCGCGCTGGCGGAGCTCATGGCGAGCATGGGGCAGGTCAACGCTGCCCACGTCCACGCACCCTTCGTGCGGGTGTTGAAGTGCCTCACCGGGGCGTCGGACACTCCGGCCACCTTGGACGGCGAAGGCTTCAGCGAGCAAGAGGCGCTGAAGTTGATGGAGGCGGTGGGCTCCCGCAGCGGACTGTTCGTCATGCAGGCCACCATGGGCTACGTGCGGTATCACTTCGGGGACCCGCTCGAGGCGATGCGCTGCTTCGATCGGGCGCGTGAGTACTTCGACGCGGTGCCGTCCCTCTGGCACATTCCGGTGGTGCATCAATACGGGAGTCTGGCCGCAGCGCGCGCGTGGGCTCGCCTCTCCGGCGACGAACGCGAGGAGCGACGGCCCATCCTGGTGGACAGCCTGACCGTCCTGCGCGGGCTGGCGGCCAACGCTCCGTTCAATTTCGACCACAAGGCGGCCCTCGTCGAGGCGGCGCTCGCCCTGGTGGACGGCGACACCACCAAAGTGGCGGCGTGCTGCGCTGGCGCCATCACCACGGCCAGCGAGCACTCGTGGCACAACGACATCGCGATAGCGCACGAGCTGATGGCGCTCACCTCCGACGAGCCGGAGGCGCACTTGGGGCGGGCCCGCGCTGCATACGCGACGTGGGGGGCATCTGTCCCCTGACCGCCCGGGGTCGGCTCCCGGGCCACCGGGCGGTGGCGCTCGTCGACGCTTCGGAACCGTCGGTTGCGGCCGCGGGCCCAGGAAACCTCTGGGCTCCCCTGGAACATTCATGGCACCTTCGCGCGAGACCACCAAGGAGGGGGCCTGGTGCTGATTGAGCCGATCAGATTCGTCGAACGCGACCTGTCAGCCCTGAACAACCGCCGGTCCGAGCCGCAGCGTGTCCGGGCCAGGGATGCAACCACCCAGTGAGCGACGGGATCCGGCTGGCGGACGCCACCATCGCGCTCACCGGCGCGACCGGCTTTCTCGGGGGGTACACCGTGCGCTCCCTGCTCGCGCGCGGCGCCAGGGTCGTGGGCGTGGTGCGTAACCCGGACAAGGTCCCGGCGCTTCGGGCGACCCCTGGGGTAGAGCTGCGTACCGCAGACCTCCGAGATCTCGCCAGCCTCGAGGCGGGTTTTCGTGGCTGCCACGCCGTCGTGAGCAACGCGGCCCTGGTGTCGCTTGGAGACAAGGCGCGGCAGGCGCTCATCGACAGCAACGTGCAGGGGGTGACGAACGTCATGAACGCCGTCGCCGCTGCCGGTGTTGCGCGGTGCATCCACGTCTCTTCGGCGACCGTGTACCGACCCAAGAGGGGGCATTGGTATGAAGAGGGCGACCCCCTTCGCGACGGCCGGGGCTCCGCCAACCGCTTCACCGATTATGCGACGAGCAAGGCGCTCGGGGAGCGGGCCGCCTGGCGGTTGGCCGATGAGCACGGCGTGAGCCTGTCCACCGCGCGCCCGCATACCGTCTATGGAGCCCACGACCACACCGGCTTCACCAAGTGGTTCAAGCGCGTCATGCGTCCGTCGTTGTTCAGCGCCTTCCCGCTGGCCCTCGACTTCCCGGCAATCTACGCCGGAGATCTGGCCGATGCCTTGTGTGCGATGCTGGAGCGCGGCGATGTAGCAGGCGGCAAGGCGTACAATGTCACGGCCCCACCGGAGGAGGCCCAGGACCTCTATGCCCACATCGATGCGTACCGGCGGGCCGGTGGGCGCGTGCCGCGCTGGGTGTTACCGGTGCCGCTGCCGCTCCGCCGGAGGTACTCGACGGCGAGGGCGCGCGCGGACCTGGGCTTGCGAGCCCGGCCGCTGGTGGACGGATATCGGGACATGTTGCGGTTGGAGGCCGGGGGTTGAGCTCTGGCCCGGATGATTCACCGGTACGCCGGCTGCGGACGCGGGATCCGCAGCGCTCGCGGCGCGCCTCCCTCCGGGTTGGCGCGACCACATCGAATGCGACGTCATCCGCCCGCCGTTGCCGCCGCGCGTGTCAGCGCGACGCTACCTCAGCCTCCCGCGCAGCGCCTGGAGACACCCGGGCTGGCGCTCCGCTCGACCCGATCGAAGGTCCGGCGGCACGACTCACGCAGCCGGTGACAATGGTTGACGCCAGGGTTCGCCAGGCGTTTAGCCCGCATTTCTCACCAGACTCTGAGCGACGCGCCGGGAGGCTCGAGTGATT
>JAAZYN010000930.1 GCA_014239625.1 Myxococcales bacterium
GCTAAACATGGGGCACTTCGTCAGCGAAGCTCGAGCGATGCGTAGGAGCCCAGAACCCTAATGAAAGACACATGCCGTTCCAAGCCGGCGAGGGCCTCATCGACCCGCGCCATGCCTGGGTGCCCCTCGAAGTCGAGATGGAAAAGGTAATTCCAGGGCGTGTTCCGGTCGGGGCGGGACTCGATCTTGGTCAAGTTGATCTCCCGGACCGCGAACTGCGCCAGACATGAGTAGAGATCGCCGGCCACATCACGCGTGGCGAAGATGAGCGACGTCTTAGTGGGGGCCGGTCGCGGCAAGTCACCAGGCGCCAGTAACAAAAAGCGCGTGTAGTTGTGGATCACGTCTTGGACGTCCTGGGTCACGATCTCCAGATCGTACAGCGCCGCGGCGGCCCGTGAGGCTATCGCCGCCCGCCCGTCCATCGGCTGATCCCGCAGCGCGCGGGCCGCGCCGGCGGTGTCGTGAACGGCTACGGCATCCCAACCGTGTGACGCGATCCAGCGGCTACACTGCTTGAGCGCCTGCGGGTGGCTGGCCACCTCGCGGATGTCCCGCAGACCGACACCCTTGCGCGCCATCAAGACGTGCCGCACGGGCAGGATGACCTCCGCCTGGATGGCCAGCGGGTACTCCAACAGCAGATCGTAGACCGGATGGATGGACCCCGTCGTCGAGTTCTCCACAGGCATCAGCGCCGACGCGGCGCGGCCCTCGCTGACCGCGGCGAAGGCGTCTCGGAAGGTCTCGCTGGGGACGCAGCGGGTGCCCTCACCGAGCCATCGAAAGATCGCCTCCTGGCTGAACGCGCCCGGCTCTCCCTGGAACGCGACCGGCTCTACCGCGGCGGCGGTCAGCGGACGGTGGGCTGGCTGGTCCGGTGGCGCCGGCTGGCGCCCTCGCGGTTGCGCCATCGGCGCGCCGTCGGACGCTCTGGGCTGGGCCCAGTCGGGCCTCAGGGTCCTGGCATTTCGCAGGTAGACGTGGTGAATCTCGAGGTCATCGTCCTCGGGGCAGTTCCAGTGCACCAGCACGCGCACGCAGAGGTCTACGCTCGCTCCGGCGGGGATCTCTCGGGCGCACAGCATGGGCACCTGGGTCCATCCCAGCTTCCGGGCCGCCCGCGCGGGGAACGTGGAGCGGAGGTCATCGGTGACGGTAAAAAAGATACTCGCCAGCGCGTCGGGCTCAAACCCGTTGAGCTCCGACATGACCTCCAGCAGCTCCTGGGTCGCAGCGACCACCTCTTCAGCCGTGTCTTGATGGACCGTCGTCGCGCCCCGAATGCCGACCGTCTTCATCGCGTCACGTATCCTGCCTGGGTCAGGACCACTCGGGCCTCGTCGCGCTCCTGCGGTGTGTGGAACCCCAAACGAATCGCCTCCCCCTCTTCGCGGATGGTGAGCACCTCGATATCACGGATGTTCACTTGCCCCTGAGCGCAGGTGCCGGTCAAGCGCGCGAGCTCTCCCGGCCGGTCGGGTAGGCCGACCACCACGTCGTACATCCGCGGCAACAGGCTGCGCCGCACGATCGGCAACGCGTCGCGGGTGGCCTTGGCTTCGATAGCGTCTTCGAGCAGCCGATCCGGTTCGTCCAGCAGGTCTGACAGCCGCTGGATCACCCCCTGCAGATCGTCGAGCGCCTCCTTTGTCGCCGCCCGGTTCACCGCCAACATGTCGCGGCTCATACGCGGCGACCCCGACGCCACCCGCGTGAGGTCACGGAACCCGCCGGCGGCCAGGAACATGAGCTGCTCGTGGTCGCGGTCGCGCCCCACCATGAGCGTCAGCGCCACGGCCAACAGGTACGGCAGGTGGGACACCCTGGCGACCAGGCGGTCGTGCAGTGGCGCGATGCCTGCGCGGTGCGCTTGGCGCAGCGCTGAAATTCACTCCCTGACGCACCGCCGGATCAGACGCTAGGCCCTGACGCCGGCCGGGTTGGAGCCGCCAACCGCCGATGATTACTGTATATTTGAAAGGGGTATCTATTTAGCTCCAGTTACG
>JAAZYN010000931.1 GCA_014239625.1 Myxococcales bacterium
CTGGCGGCGTGGCTCGACCTCGACGTAGCGCTGCTACGACGTCGGTCTCGCGCCTGGCCAGCGACGACCTGGCGAATCTCGCGCTCAACCGAACTGACGGGCTCCATGACTCGGACACCCGACGCGACGAACCCGATCCCACGGTGGTTATCTCTCCATCGTGCCCAGCGGGGCGCGCGCGACGACGTAGAGACGGTGCGGAGCTCACCGAGCCCCCGCCGCCAGCCCACCCAGCCTGACTCCCTGTGCGGTCAGCGGCGTCCCGCTCGTGGCGTCGCCTTGCGGGCTGAGGCCAGCCTCGGGGCGTCGTGTCGGTACATGTCCCAGAAAAATCGCGTGCGGCCGTCGTCGTCGACCCGCGCGGTGATGTAGTCGACCACCAAGGGGACCGTCGATTCCAGGTAGATCGGGGTCTCCACGTAGTGCTTCATGACCCGCAGCTTCTTGACCTTCCAGTACGTGCCGTCCCGGGTCAGCAGCAGCTTGGCCAGGTCGAGGGGTTTATGGACGCGCATGCATCCATGGCTCATCGCGCGCCGGCGATGTCTGAATTTACTCTTCGAGTTGGTGTCGTGCAGGAAGACAAAGTAGCGGTTGTCGAACTGGAACTTCACCTTGCCCAGGGCGTTGTCCGGGCCCGGGGCGCGGCGGAGTCGCATCTTGCGCGGGTTGTCTTCGTTCCACACCCTGTAGCCCTTGGAGCGAAGGTAATCCACTGGGGTCAACTCCAGGCCTTCCTTTTCGACCTTCGCGGCGGCTTGCGGCAGCAGCTCCTCGCGAATGATCCGGGCCGGCACGGTCCAGGTCGGGTTGTAGACCAGCCGCTTGATGCGCGCCGTGAGGCGCGGCGTGGCGTTGATGCGACGCCCATCGCTGACGTTGCGCTTGCCGACCACCGTCTTGAAGCGCATCAGCCGCTGGGTGCCGTCCCAGACCTCTCCGTGGAAGTCCGGGAGGTTGATGAAGACCTTGTACGGGAAGTGGCCGAAGTCGCTGACACGCCAGCGCTCCAGGTTCAACTCCAGCTGAGCCACGCGGTCGGCCGCGCTGATGTTGAGCGTAGCGATCAAGTGCCGGTCGATGTTGCGGGCCCACTTTTTGTGGCCGCGCAGCTGTCGGAGCTCGCGCTCGGTGCGCAACGCGTCGGTGAGCTCCTGGTCCCACTTGCGGCTCTCGGTGTCCGACAGGGTCACGCCTTCTTCGACCAGCCTCTTGCGCAGCAGGGGGATGGCGTCATGGCCCCGATGCGGCTTGGCCCGGCGCAGCTTCTTGGGCAACCGGGTGAAGCCCTGCTCCGCCAGCTTGCGGTACCGAGCCAGGGACTTCATCAGCGCCTCGTACTGCTCGGTCGGCGGCCTCAGGGCGTGTCGGGCCGCTTGGGCCGGGTGCCAGGTGAGGATCGATGACAGGATACGCTGCGCCATGTCGGCCGGCCTCCACGGCGGCACATTGCTGCGGTCGTGCTTGAGCGCGCGGACGGCCTGGAGCCACAGCGCCGCCAGCTCGAGCTCACCGGTCGCCACGCGACGCGCCCGAGGTTCGTCCAGGGCCGCGTCCCCCGTCCACCCAGGCCTCTCCAAGAGGGTCTCGCGAAGGCCCACCACACCCTCGAGGAGGCCAGCATCCAGGAGCGACTCGCGGACCCCCTCAGCGTCCAGGTCGTCGACGAGATCCATGACCGTCTGAGCGCGCTCGGTCCAGCGGGCTTCGGGCAGGAACACGCCGACATCCCCGGCGTCGATCTGGGCGCGCCGCAGCAGGTCTCTCGCCGCAGCGTCCAGCGGCGCGGGGGTGGTGGCGCCGCCGAGAAATCTCGCCATCGCGGGGCCCTCGGCTGGAGGGGGGAGTGCGGCGACGGCCTTGCTCGCCGGTGGAGGGCCGGGGTTGGTCGGGTGGCTCCCTGCGGCGCTCGCCACCGGAGTGTCAGCGCCCTGGTCCGGGGTGGCCCCCGCGGGCGCAGCGGCGTTGTCATCGCATCCGGGCGCAACAAACGCCGGTGTCC
>JAAZYN010000932.1 GCA_014239625.1 Myxococcales bacterium
GTGCTGGCGGGGGGCGTCGAGAGCATGTCCCGGGTCGCCATGGGCTCCGATGGCGGGGCCATGATGGAGGTCGCCACCCAGTTTCAGGTGGGCGCCGTGCCACAGGGTATCTCGGCGGATCTGCTGGCGACGCTCAACGGGATCACGCGTTCAGACGCCGACTCGTTTGCGGTGGAGAGCCAGAGACGTGCCGTCGAGGCCACCGAAAAGAAGTACTTTTCAAACTCGGTGGTTCCGGTCACCGACGGTGAGATCCTGTTGCTCGACAAGGACGAGCACATCCGCCCCGGTACGACTCTGGAGGGGCTGGCCAAGCTCAAGGCGTCCTTCGAGATGATGGGGACCCAGTTCGCCATCGACGAGCTCACCAAGCGTCGCTATCCGCAGGTGGAGCGGATCAACCACATCCACCACGCGGGGAACTCGTCCGGCATCGTCGACGGCGCGACCGCGATGATTCTGGCCAGCAAGGAAAAAGGCGAGGCGTTGGGTTTGCGCGCGCGCTGTCGCATCACGTCCATCGGTTTGGCAGGCGCCGAGCCCATCCTGATGCTGTCGGGGCCTGTCCCCGCGAGCCGCAAGGCCCTGAAGAAGGCCGGGATGCAGGCCAGCGACATCGACCTGTGGGAGATCAACGAGGCCTTCGCGGCGGTCCCGCTGTATACGATGGCAGAGCTGGGGGTGCCTCACGACAAGGTCAACGTCAACGGCGGCGCCATCGCCATGGGGCATCCCCTGGGAGCCACCGGCGCGATGCTGTTGGGCACTGTGCTCGACGAGCTGGAGCGCCGCGACCAGACCACCGCCCTGATCACGCTGTGCATCGGCGGCGGCATGGGCATCGCGACCATCATCGAGCGCGTGTAGGGAGGAGACACCTATGACTGACTACAAAAATGTTGCAGTGTCGGGAGCTTTCGATGCCGACACGGGAGTCGCCACGCTGAACCTCGACATGGAGGGCAGCGCCAACAAGGTGAACGAGGACTTCGGCGAAGGGCTGCGCGACGCGTTCCTCTGGGCCGAGGGCCTGAGCGGCCTCACCGGGGTCATCCTCGGCACGGCCAAGAAGAACTTCTGCGTCGGCGCCGACATCGACATGATGTTTGCCGAGCGCGACGTCAACACCATGCTCCACGGCGTGCGGCAGCTTCAGCAGCTGTTCCGTAACATCGAGACGTTCAAGGTGCCGGTGGTGTGTGCCCTCACCGGGTCGGCGCTGGGCGGCGGCTATGAGCTCGCCCTGGCGTGCCATCATCGCATCGCGCTGAACGACCCGGGGGTCCAGGTGGGCCTCCCTGAGGTCATGCTCGGCGTGATGCCTGGCGCTGGCGGCACTCAGCGGCTGCCCAGGCTCATCGGTCTGCAGCCAGCCCTGGAGCGCATCTTGGCGGGCAAGCTCGAGCGCGCGCCGCGGGCGAAGAAGGTCGGCATGGTCGACGAGCTGGCGGAGACGCCCGAGGAGCTCCGCCATAAGGCGATGGCCTGGCTGGCCAGCAACAAGAAGTTCAAGCAGCCCTGGGATCGCAAGGGCTTCCAGTGGCCTGGCGGTGTCAAGCCCGGCTCCCTGCAGGCCACCCAGATCTTCATGGGTGGCGCGGCGATGCTCTACAAGAAGACGGCGGGCGCCGTGAAGAGTGTCGAGGTCGCCATGCAGGCCATCGAGGACGGCTCAAAGCTGACCTTCGACGGGGCGCTGGAGGTTGAGGCGAGAGCCTTCGCCAAGCTCGCGGTGAGCGATCAGGCCAAGGACATGCTGCGGACCATCTGGTTCCATCGCACGGCGGCTGAGAAGGCTGAAGGTCTCCCGCGCCAGGACCACAATTTCAGAAAGGTCGGGATCCTGGGCGCCGGCATGATGGGGGCGGGGCTGGCGTGGCTTTGCGCCAAAAACGGCATGGAGGTGGTGCTCAAAGACATCCAGTCCGAGGCGCTCGATGCCGCCAAGAAGCACTGTGAAGGACAGACCAAAAAGAAGCTGAAGCACAAGGGGGCCGACGCG
>JAAZYN010000933.1 GCA_014239625.1 Myxococcales bacterium
TCGAGAACCCGACCTGCCGCTGGTCCACCTGGGATGCGCTTCGCGCCGGTGTCGAGCCGCGCAGTGACCTGCCCACGACGGTGGTGGAGCGCGCCTGGTCTTCGCCGATCTGGTACCGCGCGGGCAAGCCGTGAGTCCTCAGGAGACGAAATGCTGAAGAAGATCCTGCTTGGGCTCGTGGCGCTGCTCGTGCTCGGTGCCGCGATCGCCTGGTTCACGGTCGGCCGCGGCTTGTACGACGCAAGCCAGGCCTTTGGGCGCGACACGGTACCGGCCGACTACGCGCTCCAAGACGAGTCGAGGGTCAGCGCCCCGTCTCCCGAGCCGCAAGCGGTGCAGCCGTTCAACCCGCTGAAGAACGTCTACTGGGGCGACACGCACGTTCACACCCACGAGAGCTTCGACGCCACGCTCTTCGGCACGACGCTCACGATCGAGGATGCCTATCGCTTTGCAAAGGGGGAGGCGCTTCCCAGCGACGGCGGGGAACGGATGCAGCTCTCGCGCCCTCTTGATTTTGTCGCGATCACGGACCACGCCGAGGGCTTCGGGACGAGGACGCGCTGTGGCGATCCTGACCTCGGGTGGTTCGAATCCCTCAACTGCTCTGTGATGGAGACACCCAACACCGTCGTTTTCCAGTTCATCCGGGGACGAGGCATTCGAGGCAGGCAGGAACTCGACCCGGACCCGGATGTGCCACCCGGCGTCTACCGCCAGAGGGCGCGCGACCACCCTGTTCGCAGCGCGTGGCCGATCTGCTCCCGAGGCGAAGGCGGTGTGGAGCGCTGCGAGCGCGACGCCCGAACCGACTGGTCGAGGTATATCGCGCTCGCCGACGCGTACAACGAGCCCGGCGTGCTCACGACTTTTGCCGCCTACGAGTACTCACCGGCCCTGCCAGATGGCGGCAAGCAACATCGAAACGTGCTCTTCAACGGTAGCGACCTGCCAGAGCACGCGATCTCCTCCATGGACGTGGGCAGTGCCATCGACCTCTGGCGCGGGCTGGAGGCCACCTGCACCGGTAACTGCGACTTCCTCACGATCCCGCACAACCCGAACAAGAGCTGGGGGCTTCTCTATAGCCGGTACACCTGGGACGGCGGGAGCTACGACCAGGAGGGATGGGGCCTGCGCAAACGTCGAGAACCCTTGGCAGAGATCTACCAGATCAAGGGGGCTTCCGAGTGTGCACTGGGCGTCGGTGCCACCGACGAGGAGTGCGCGTTCAGCCAGGTGCTTTCGCCGTGTGAGCCAGGCGAGGAGACCGGCTGCGCGTTCGAAACGGGTTTCGCGAGGCAAGGCCTCAAGGTCGGTCTCGAGCTCGACCGGGAGCTCGGCTTCAACCCTCTGGCCTTCGGCTTGATCGGCTCAACCGACACCCATAACGGGAATCCCGGCGACATCGAAGAATGGGATTTCGTGGGCGCGGCTGGTTTGGCGGCTTCGCCCGCGATCCGGCGGTTGCGAGAACCCTCGCGCCCCCAGCCCAACCGGAAGCCCTACCAATCCATGCTGCAGTTCCACACGCCGGGAGGCCTGGCCGCAGTCTGGGCCGAGGAGAATACGCGCGATGCCCTCTTCGCCGCGATGAAACGCCGGGAGGTGTACGCCACGTCGGGGCCGCGCATCGCATTGCGGTTCTTCGCCGGCTGGGGCTTCGATGAGAGCATCGACGCCGAACGTGACCCCATTGCAGTGGCGACTGCAGGCGGAGTTCCGATGGGGGGCGTACTGCGGCCGACCAAGGGCGACGCCGCAAGCCCGACCTTCTACGTGGCGGCGCAAGGCGATTGGATGAGCGCCCCGCTTCAGCGCATTCAGATCATCAAGGGTTGGATCGACGAAGAGGGCGCGACCCACGAGAAGGTCCGCGATATCGCCTGCGCGGATGGCCTCGAGGTGGACAGGGCCACCCTGCGCTGCCCGGACAATGTCGCATCCGTCGACCTGACTACCTGCAAGCCCACGGGGGGCGCCGGCGCAATGCAGCTG
>JAAZYN010000934.1:0-290 GCA_014239625.1 Myxococcales bacterium
TCCCCGACCCTGGCAAGCCGGTGCTAACGGATCGGCGGGCCCGTAAGCTGGGGCGCGCGGCGCGGCGGATACAGAAGCTCTTCAACCGCCGGCTCTCCTCGACGCAGCCGCTGGACATGGAGTGGCTCTACGAGGGCAAGACCCTGCACATCGTCCAGGTCAGGCCGTATGTGGTTCACAGCCCGGACTGTCCGTGTAATCGGTCGAAGCCACCCTGATCGCGGAGCGCGGAGCGCGGAGCGATGGAGCGCGGAGCGACGGAGCGGCGCGCGGGCGTGACGGTGTCCACC
>JAAZYN010000934.1:300-1995 GCA_014239625.1 Myxococcales bacterium
AGGGGGCCTGATCCCTGCGAGCTGCTGGGGTATCTGGACGGTCCGCGGGGTGCGAGCGCGACGAATACCGCGAACCCGGCTTCGCCCCGGTGGTCGGGTTCAGTACACTGCCGGGCGTGGCCGAAGACGCACAGGGCGACCACGCCATGGCCGCGACGATGCGCTCGGCGCCGGGCGTCGCCGAGGCTCGAGCGCCACGAGAGAGCGCCGGCCTCACCGGCGCGCGGCTGGACCACTTTGAGGTGGGAGAACTTCTGGGGACGGGTGGGATGGGGGATGTGTACCTGGCCCGCGACGCGTCCCTGGATCGGTCGATAGCGCTCAAGGTGCTCCAAGACGATCGCAGCGACGCGCTGGCCGAGGTGCGACATGCGCGATTTCTGCGGGAAGCGCGGACCCAGGCGAGCCTGAACCACCCCAACGTGGTCCACATCTACTACATCGGGCACCGAGCCGCGCCATCACCATCGGAGCAGCCGCTGTTGTTCTTCGCCATGGAGTTGGTGGGCGGCGACAGCCTGGAGGCGATGATCGACGCGGGGGAGTCCCTCGATCCGGAGCGCGCGCGTCGCTACATGATGCAGGTCGTTCGTGGCCTTCGAGCGGGGCAGCAGGCCGGCATCATTCACCGGGACGTCAAGCCAGGCAACATCCTGCGGACCAGCACCGACCATCTGAAGATCGCAGACTTTGGTCTGGCCAAGGCACTCGAGGAGGAGCGCCAGGACCCGGGCGCAGCCACCGCCAACACCGTGCCAGGCCTGTCTGGTCGCAGCCCCAAGCATCTGACCCACCACGGAGCCGTGGTGGGAAGCCCGTGGTACATCGCCCCCGAGCAGGCGATGGGGGCGCCGGTGGACCATCGCGCCGACATGTACGCCTTGGGGGCGACCTTCTACCATCTGTTGTCGGGCGCGCCGCTGTTCGACGGCGACACGGCCCTGGAGGTGGTCACCGCTCACACCAACAGGCCCGCGCAACCGCTGGCGGAGCGAATGGCCGAAGAGGAAACGTTCATCTCCGCCCGCCTCGCGGCCGTCGTGGACCGCCTGTTGGCGAAAGACCCGGTGGACCGGTTCGGCTCCTACGACGAGCTGCTGGGCGCTCTGGAGGCCGCGGCGCCGCGAGCCATGGACTACACCGGCTTCTGGGCCCGGGCGGCGGCCGGCCTCCTGGATAGTGGCATCGCCGCGGCGATGGTCGCGCTGCTGAGCTGGCCCGGAGTCCTCGCGTGTCTCGGGTACGTGACCTTCGGGCACGCGTGGCGCGGGCAGACGCTGGGGAAGTACCTGCTGCGGATGGAGGTGGTGCGGGAGGGCGATCGGGACGAGGCCATCGGCCTGGTCCGATCCGCGGCGCGCACCGTCGTGGCTCTGTGGTTTCCCTTCGTGGCGGCGGGGATCGTGGCGCTCACGGGCGGCGTGAGCGAGCTCAGGTCCATCATCGACCAGCTGGCCTTGACCCACGGTCTGGGTGAGATTCAAGACACGCTCCTGCTGGTAGGCACCACCACCGGTGGCTTCCTGACGCTGCTGTATGGAGGGGGCCTGGCGCTGGCGGCGTTCAGTCCGCGAAAGCGGGCGCTTCACGACATGGTGGTCCGCTCCGTGGTGATCTACCGGATCCGCTAGCCCGGATACTTCATGGCCCTTCGGCTGCAACCGGCGGATCCGCAGCGCTGACGGGTGCGTACTC
>JAAZYN010000935.1 GCA_014239625.1 Myxococcales bacterium
ATCTGGGGCGGCATCGCGCGGGCCGAAGCCGACTTCGCGGCGTACGGTTGATCCACACCCACGTGTTCGGCGAATCCCTGTCGCGTGATGATCTGACCGACCTGAGCCTGCTCCAGCTGGACATGATGGCGGTGGTTCAGGTCACCGAGCAGGGCCTCGCCGCCACCCTCGAGTACGCGCACCTCGTGCCGCCCGGGCCTACCGACCAGCTCTGGTCGGTCGTCGAGCCGGCGCCCATCGGAGACATCGACCTCTCGTTTCAGGCGTTCATCACGGACCTTGAGGAGGAGTTCGCCCGCCGCCAGCCACTCCGCGACGCGGCGGATGGGACCGCCCGGGCGGTGGCAGTGCATGTCACGACGGGGGGGCGCGGCGAACCCGACACCGAGACCAGCCTGACTGAGCTTCGCGAGCTGGCCCGCACAGCGCAAATCGACATCGTCGAGACCGTGGTGCAGCGGCGCCGGAGCCTCCATCACAAGTACGTGATGGGGCGGGGTAAGCTGGAGGAGCTCGTGCTCGCGTCGATGCAGATGCAGGCAGACCTTATCGTCTTCGATCGGGACCTCACCCCCGCGCAGGCCCGGAGCATCGCGGACGTGACGGAGGCGAAGGTGATCGACCGGACCCAGCTTATCCTGGACATCTTCGCGCAGCGAGCGACGACGCGGGACGGCAAGCTGCAAGTGGAGCTGGCGCAGCTCAAGTACACCCTGCCTCGCCTCGCCGGACGCAACACCGCGATGAGCCGCCTGGCAGGAGGTATCGGGGGGCGCGGGCCGGGAGAGACCAAGCTCGAGATCAATCGCCGCCGAGCGAAAGAGCGGATTCACCACCTGACCAAACAGATCAAGACGTTGTCGCGGCAGCGCTACGAGCGGCGCCGGCGCCGCAGGGACGGGCGAGTCCCGGTGGTGGCCATCGTCGGCTACACCAACGCGGGCAAGTCGACCCTGCTCAACCGCATGACCGGGGCAAAAGTCCTCGCCGAGGACAAACTGTTCGCCACCCTGGACCCGACCACCCGGCGACTCCGGATCCCTGACGAGCAGGAGATCGTGTTTACCGACACGGTGGGGTTCATCCGAGACCTCCCCGAAGACCTGGTCGCGGCCTTCAAGGCGACCCTCGAAGAGCTCGCCGAGGCCCATGTCTTGCTGCACGTCGTGGACATCGCCCACCCCGGCTGGGAAGACCGCATCGCCGCGGTAGAGCGCATCCTGGAAGACCTCGAGCTTCAAGAGACCCCGGTGGTTCTGGCCTTCAACAAGACCGACCTGGTCGCCGACCAGGCCATCTTGGGGGCGCTTTGCAAGAGCTATGGCGCCGTCGGGGTGAGCGCGCTGGACAAGAGCACCCTTGAACCACTCGTGCAGCGCATCCTCGAAGAGCTTCCGACTCGCAAGAGCCCCGCGGCTCGGACCTTCGTGCCCGTATAACGGGAATGACTCCCGCCGCCGGGGCTACCCGCGGCTCCTCAGCGCTGAAAAGCCCGCGCGGACCAGCCCGTTTGATGGTGGGTTCGACGCCGCCGGCGTCTACCCGCAGCTCCGCAGCGCTGAAAAGCCCGCGCGGACCAGCCCGCTTGATGGTGAGCCCGACGTCGCCGGACTCCCGTCGGCGGGACGCACGCCAGCGCTTCGCCTCCCTGGGCTCCCTCCAAGCCCCCTGAGCCTTGAGGGGTAGCCCCCACCTACGACAGGTCGGCGTGCCGGGGGACCGTAGCTCAGGAGCTCCCGGACGCCTGAACCTTGAGGGGTAGCCCGCGCCTACGACAGGTTGGCGTACCGGGGGACCGGAGCTCAGGAGCTCCCGGACGCCTCCACGTCCTGATGCGGCGCCGGCCGACCACGCGGGATCACGTGTGGCCCCAGCCGGGGACGGCGTTGGCGATGCGGTGATCCGCGAGCGCCACAGAGGCGCCGAGGGCGCACGACTTCACCGAGACCCCGCCTCGCCCTTCGCGACCTCAACCACGACCAGCCGAGCCCCT
>JAAZYN010000936.1 GCA_014239625.1 Myxococcales bacterium
CGACTTCGACGATCCGCAAGCCACCGTGACACGCTCCTCCGAGCTGCCGCAGCAGCTGGACCTCCGCAGCTACTGTGGCCTTCGGGCGATGCCAGTCGGCGTAGAGCTTCAGGTACTCGGTGCGCTCTCCTCTGACGACTCGAGCGACGAATGCGTTGTGGCCCCGTTGAAGGTGCTCGATGACGACGCCGGGCCAGATGTCCTCCAGGTCTGTCACGATGGTCGCCACTGCAGCACCGGCGGCGGCAGCGGTCTGGTCGATGACCGGGTCGAGGGCGCGCGCCCTCGCCAGAAGCTCGTCCGCCGTCGGGGCGTCGCCCTGGGCGATGGCGACCCGCGACCCCAACAGCAGCGCCTCGACGTGTCCTGGCTCGTCCGCCAGGGCCTCTCTCACGATGCACGCTGCCCGCTCGAGGTCACCCCGCTCGGCGCAGGCCGTCGCAAACCTCAACCGAAGCCTGACAGGGGCGGCGCTGACCTGCTCGAGCTCAGCGCTCGCCCTACTCAGATCACCGGTGCGCAGGCACAGCTCTACCGAGAGCAGCCGAGGCTCGTCCGCCGCGGGGAAGTGCTGCGCCAGCGCCTCCGTCTCGCGCCGGGCCGCCACCAGGTCTCCCATGGCCAGCGCCCGATCGACCACCACAACGCCGGTCTCGAGGTGCGGTCCGTAGTCGATGAGAACGCGCTGTGCGACGGCGCTGAGAATCGGCGTATGCTCTGGCGGCAGCTCTGCCAAGGACACCAACACGTGCCTCAGCGGCTCTGCTGGCACCGACTCGAGCTCCAGCAGGGTGTAGGCCGCCTGGTTCGCCCCATCCGCGTCTCCCGTGGTCGCATAGACGGACACCAGGCGGGCGAGCGCTTCCGGGCGGCATTGAGGATCCGCGGCGGCCTCTGTCAGGTGGCGTCCCGCCGCCTCCGTCTCCCCGAAGTCCTCTTGGAGGCACCGAGCCAAACCCAAGTGGTGCCATCCCCTGGGGCCCAGCGCGAGGGCCCGCTGCCACAGCCGACAGGCTCTCTCCGGATCTTCGGCGCGGATCAGCTCTGCGAGATGGGCCCACGGGTCGGCGTCGGTGCACTGAAGAGTTATCGCCTCCTCGAGGTGGCTCCGGCCAACCTCCTGGCACCCCTCCGCCAGCGCGATGATGCCCAACCATCCCTGGCCTTGGCCTCGGTCCGCGCCCGTCTCACCCAGCCGCTCCATCACCAGCCGACGGGCGGTCACCCAGTCAGAGGTCTCGAAAGCTTCGGCGAAGGCGTCATGCCGGGCCGCGTCGGTCATGCGGTCCCTGCGGTCAGGCCAAGGCGTTCGAACGATCGGGTGATCGCGTCGCTCAGTCCCGCTTGCCCGTCCCGGTCCAGCGAGCGGGCACGCGCCAGCCGCTCGAGGGCGACGTCGAGCTCCCCTTCGGCGTGCGCCGCGAACGCCGCCATCACGTTGGCCAACACCAGCGTTCTCAGGTCGCCGGCGACCTGGGCCAGCCGCTCCGCGTTTGACAAACGCTCCCGATCCGCGCCAGCGCGCCCGCTGAGGGCGGCGTGGAGCTCTACCTGCGCCGCTCGACCGTCCAGCCCGGCGACACGCAGCGCCTGGGACGTCGACGCCAGCTCGGCCAGACCCTCGTCGATGCGGCCTCCAGCGACGTCAGCCAGCCCTTTGAGCAGCTTGCCGTTGGCCTCCAGGGCCAGGTCGCCGTCAGCAGCGGCGATCGCTTCGCGCGCTCTCTGCCGGGCCTGCGACAGCTGCCCAACCGCGAGCATCAGGCTGCCCATCCGCGTGATAGCCTCGACCTCAATCGCCGTGTCACCCCCCTCGCGCGCCAGCATCTCGGCGCGACCGAAGGCTCCCACAGCGGCCTCGTCCTCTCCGCAGAGCACCGCCGCAGCGCCGAGAAGGAGCACCGCTCGCGCGTCGTCGGGAGCTTCAGCCGCGAGCGCCTCGGCGAGCTCTGCGGCCTGGTCCGGTCGCCCGGCCTGAACCGCGAGGCGCGC
>JAAZYN010000937.1 GCA_014239625.1 Myxococcales bacterium
GAGCCGGCGATGGGGTCGATGACCTCATGACACACCGTGCACTGCGGATTGAACATGGTCGGGTTGTGATCCACGATGCTCGTGGGGTCGATGGGCCGCTCGGCCAGCTTCAAGATGTCGGTCGCCAGGAAGAACTGCATCGTCATCCGCGCGCGGTGGCGGTTACGGTTGGTGGCCGTCGTCGGGAACCGATTGAGGAACATCGGCGACGTCAGCAGGCCCGCATGGGGGACCTCGGGTATCTTCACCTCGTGCCACTCGCTCGGGTCGTTGATGTCGTTGAACGGGACGAGGGCGTCGACGCCGTACACGATCGCCGAGAACGGGTTGACCACCATGTAGTCGGCGTTGATCACCTCGGTGAAGGGTCGGTCGAGCTGCACGATGTGCTTGATCAGCTGAAGCGGAGCGGTGGCCACTGCGTTGTTGGCGTAGCTCCGCCCCAACGCCTTGTACTCATCGCTGGCAGGATACTCGCTGTCCTCGTCATACCATCGACGATCCGGGTAATCGTCCGAGTTCAAGAGGTTCGTCGCGTTGTTGCCGCCTCGGTACCGGTTCGTCAGCAGCTTGTCGTTGAAGATCGTCTCGAGCTTGTCGAAGAAGGCGTCCTCGGTCATCAAGCTCGTCAGCACCGCGTCGAGGCCCTCGGCCCCTTCAGCGACCTCCGCCATCTCGGCTTGAGTCGGCAACCGAGCCGCCAGCGAGAGGGCGGCCTTGCGGAGGGTCTGCTGGTCGTCGAGCAACACGACACCGGAGAGATACGAGGTGTCCGCGGCGTCCTCGCACTCCACCGGCTCCTTGAAGCGCTGCACCAGGCCCTCGAGCGCCCGGTACTCGGAGGAGGCGGTGGAGAAACGCTCGCCGCCCCCATGTGCCATCTGAGCGCTCGGCTTGAGCAGCAAGATCGAGGTGCCCTCATACTCAAAAGCGGCGATATGCCGCGCCGTCGCGAGGTTGGTCTCCAGAGCTCCCGGCACACCCAGCGGCATCAACACGAAGTTGGTCTCACGGGCCTGCCCTTGCGGGTTGTGGCACGCGAAGCAGTTGTCCTGCATGAACGCAGACCAGACCTGCTCTTCGAAGAACCTGGGGGTGGACACACAGTTGGCGTCCGACGTGTCATCGCTCGGGCAGCCGGCGACCGCCAGAATCAGCGCAACGCTCAACGAAACAACCCTCGTACCTCTGCCGCACATCGACTCGCCCTCCTATCGACAGGCGTGTTGAGAGTAGGCGGACGTGGCCCACTGGACTAGTGTGGGGAATATGAGCCGTCCACACAAGCTCAACCGCGTCCGACGACGCCAGCGACGCCCCGGGAAGGGGCCGCGCGGAGGTGGTCCGTGGACGAGCTGACCTTCGCTGTGTGTACGTTTCAGCGGGTGTTCGACACGCTCCCCGCGCATGATCTCCTGACCCTCGATCAGCTCGTCCGTCACATGACCCGCTTCGAGCTCAAACCCGGCGTGCAGCGGAGCATCGATCGTGAGATCGCCCGCGCGAACCTCGCCCTCGATGCCTGGAGGGCCGGCGAGCATCGCGCAGGGCGGCACTACTCAGAGCTCTCCAACGCGGCGAGGGCGGCAGCGAGCGAGGGTGACGACCCGGATGTGGCGGTGGCCGCGCGGCATCAGAGGTTGCTGGCGGAGGCGCGCAAACGCGCGAAGCAAGAGCTCCGGCTCTGGGCGCCGACGCTCTACAAACCGGGCTGGGCCAAACGCGGGGCGGAGGGCGTAGCGCAGCTGTCCTGCGTGGTGCTCGACTACGACGCCGGCGAGAGCGTCGAAGCCGCGCGACTGGCCTGGGATCCCTGGTTTCACGTGGGTCACACGACCTGGTCACACACCCCTGAGGCGCCGAAGTTCCGGGTCATCGTGCCGCTGGCCAATCCGGTGCGCGCGGTGGACTGGCCGACGGTGTGGGAGTGGGCCCGAGCCGTCGGCGGCGACGGGGTTGACCCCAGCTGTAAAGGCGCCTCGCGGGCGTAC
>JAAZYN010000938.1 GCA_014239625.1 Myxococcales bacterium
TGGCCGGCACCGGGTTCATGAAGTGCATGCCGACGAACCGGTCCGGGCGGCCCGTCCGCGCGCCCAGCTCGGTGATGCTGATGGACGAGGTGTTGGTCGCCAGGACCGCGGCCTCATCGATGGTCGCGTGGATCTGCTGCAGGACCTTGATCTTCAGATCGATGTCCTCGGTCACCGCCTCGACCACGAAGTCGCAGCCTGCCAGCTCCCCGAGCTCGGTCGTAGTCCCGATCCTGTCGTACGCCTGAGCTTGCGCGTCGGGGCTGAGCCGCCCCTTCTCGACCAACCGGCCGAGCCTGCGCGAGATGCCGCTGTTGGCGCGCTCGAGTTGGTCCACCGAGATGTCGTTGAGGATGGTGTCGATGCCCGACATCGCCGCGACCTGCGCGATCCCCGCCCCCATCTGCCCAGCGCCAACGATGCCCAGCCGCGCGACCCCCATCACAAGGCCTCCACGACCAGCGCGATCCCCTCTCCGCCGCCCAGGCAGATCCCCGCGGCGCCGTACTTCTTACCCGTCTGCCGCAGGGCGTGAAGGAGCGTGACCACGATCCGATTGCCGCTGCAGCCGATGGGGTGCCCCAAGGCCACCGCGCCACCGCGGACGTTCACCTTGTCGAGATCTGCGCCCAGCTCCCGCGCCACCGCTAGCGCGACCACCGAGAAGGCTTCGTTGATCTCGAACAGATCGACATCGCTCAACTCCAGCTGTGCGTTGGCGATCGCGTTGGCGGTCGCCTTCGCCGGCGCCGTGGTGAACCACTCGGGGGCCTGCGCGTGTTTGCCGGTGCCCACGATCCGCCCCAGGGGCTCGATCCCCAGCTCCTCGGCCTTTTCACGTGACATGAGGACCATCGCCGAGGCGCCGTCGTTGATGCTCGAGGCGTTGGCTGCGGTGATGGTGCCCTCGCGGTCGAAGGCGGGGCGCAGCTTGCCAAACTTTTCGGGTCTGCCGCGGCCCGGCTCCTCGTCGGTGGCCACGACCAACGGGTCACCGCGGCGCTGCGGGACCTCTACGGCCACGATCTCGGCGCGAACAGCCCATCGGCGATGGCCGCGTTGGCGCGCCGATAGCTCTCGGTAGCGAACGCGTCCTGGGCTTCCCGAGTGACGTCCTTTTCACGCGCGCAGAGCTCACCAGCTGCGCCCATGTGCTCGTCGTTATACGGATCCCAGAGGCCGTCGTGGATCATCCCGTCGAGCATCTTGGCGTGCCCCATGCGCTGCCCCGTGCGAGCCTTGGGCAGGTAGTATGGGGCCAACGACATGTTCTCCATGCCACCCGCCACGATGATGTCGGCGTCGCCGCACCGAATCATCTGGCTGCCGAGCAACACGGTCTTCATGCCGGAGCCGCACACCTTGTGGACGGTCGTCGCCCCCACGGAGTTCGGCACGCCGGCGTAGATAGAGGCCTGCCGCGCCGGAGCTTGACCGACCCCGGCCTGAAGCACGTTGCCCATCAGGACCTCATCGACCGCTCCCGGATCCACACCGGCCGCCTCCAGAGCCCCTTTGATGGCGACGGCGCCGAGCCTCGGAGCGGGGATGGCCGCGAAGGCGCCCATGAAACTGGCGATGGGCGTACGGACGGCGCTGACGATGACGACTTCACGCATAGCAGGAGCTCCCGGAGAGAGGGACCCGTTTATCTATTAGATGGGACCCGTGCGAGACGGACGTGGTGGCCTAACACTGTCGACGCGGCCATGTCTACAGGGACGCGAGATATCGCCGCAGCGCTCGCTCGTGGCTCTCCCGATATGACAGGGCGTGATACAGGAAGAAGACGCCGATCCGAGTAGCCCTCAGCCCGTCGACGCCCACCACGTAGCTGCGGTCAACCCCGCGGAGCAAGCCGGCCAGAAGTGGCTCGCCCCAATGACGTCGCCCCTCGATGACGTCGAACAGCATCGACCCGGCGACCTCGTTGTACACGTCGTAATCCCGGTCGTAGCCATCCTCCACCGCTACCTCTGGGCCCGTCTT
>JAAZYN010000939.1 GCA_014239625.1 Myxococcales bacterium
GCGACAGCCCGCTGTCTGCGGCGCCCGCGCCACCGGCGGAGTCGGGTCGAGACTCTGGGGCGCTGATGTCGGGCGCCGGCGTCGCGTTATTTCGCCTCCTCCTGGGCATTGGCAGCGCCGGGGCCGCGACGTGGCTCGCGCTGAGCGTAAACCCCTTGGCCAACTATGTGGCGATGGCCATCGTCGCCATCAGTGGCGGATTGTTCGTGTGGACTGCGCTGAGCTTCAGGCAGGGGGTCGCGAGCTCGCAGCTGGCCCTCGAGACCCTGCTGGCGATGGCCGTGGCCGCGGGCGTGGTCACCATGCCGGGGCTGCTGGGGGAGGAGTCCGCGAAGGGCAACAAGGGGTCGAAGCAGGCAGCGGGGCCGTCGACCGCGGCCGACGGCCCCCTCAGCAGATACACCAAGCGTTCTTCAGCATATCTGGACGCTGTGGAGGCGCTGTTGGCCATGGAGCCCTCCGCCCCCCACGTACAATGGGACGGGCTGACGCCTCAGTTGGACTTCGAGAAAGTTCGGTCGGGGTATCAAGCGCTGTCGGAGATGGAGCGGGGCGAGGCCCTGGTCAGCTGGGAAAAGGTCAGGCCGACTGGCGAGTTCATCATCGAGCTGCTCAAGATCTACAAGAAGGCCACCGACGACGGCTTCTCGTTCGAGCCCAGTAGAGTCGACCGAGCCCGCGCGACGGCGGCGCATGCAGCGGCCAGGAGCGCGGTTGATCGTCTGATGAATGAGATCAACGTGACCCGCTAGAAGACTGCGGCTCGTGCGGCGCGTCGTCTCTCTGGTCGTCGTGAGCCTCGACGAAGATGCTGACGTCGTAGCCCAGCGCGGCAGCATCGGGGGAGGGCGCGGGGATCGCGTCATGGTCGGGAGCGCTTTGGCGCCGAGTCGGACCGGCTTCGGCACAGGGCTGGCGTCGGTCGCCTCAGGTCGGCACGGCGCAGCTTTGGGCGCGGCGGACGCGTTGGAGCGTTCCTCGGACATCCGGGCTGGCGCCTCTGAAAAGGCGCCTCGCCGAGCGAAAGCTGTTTCAAATGACCCAGAGGTGTCTAAACTCACGCCGATGGACGGACCGAACAACCAGCGTCGCATGGATTGGGAGCTCGTTCCGCCTCCTGCGGCCGGTAAGGAGGTCGCCCAATTCAAAGCCAGGCAGGCCTTCGAGGCGTGCTACAAGGTCGCCCTCGACTCGCCTGGCGACGCAGAGGTCGTCACGGCGCTGGCGGACTCCGAGCAGGTGTTGGAGGAAGCGTCAACGTTCAAGTGTGACGTCGTCGACGCGCCCCGGGTGGAAGACGATCCCGACTGGGAGAGTCGGGTCATCGACGAATACGGCGACAGCGACGTGGACGCGGAGCTCGAGGATTACATCGACGAGCGCCGCGTCGAGCCCGACTGCGAGAGCTGTCCGTATGCGAGCCGCTACTCCATCTTCCCGATGGATCCATGTGAGTTCTCGGCGGGCGGGCTGCTAGCGGCGCTCGAGCCTCACCCGGAGCTGGTGAAGAAGTTGCGTTCGAGCATGGACTCAGAGGACATGTTGCGATGTTCGCGGGAGCTGACCAAGGTCTTGGAGGCCGACGACTTTGTCGAGCTGGAGGCTGTGGACACTCGGGACTACCTCGATCAGGCCGCCCAATTCCTCCGGTTCTGGGCCCGGCACGGGTTCTGCATTCGAGCCACCGATCTGGACGTTGACCTCGTGACTCAGGCGGAGTCGGAGATGAAGGCGGCGGGGGCAGGGCCGACGCTTCACTGACTCCAGTGTTCGTTTGCGGGTGAACATGTGGTGCGATCCTCTCGCAGGAGGCCGAAACCTACCCTCGAGAGCTCCGGGCTTGCGGTTGCGGGAGCTCGCGGTCGGATGTCGCCGAGCAGTTCAACATCAGCAGGACGACGCTGGTGCAGGGGTTGCGTCTGACGGAGCCGGTCAGTGCGGTTTAACGCGAGATTCGCCAGGCGATTGCGTCGCTGGCAAGGCGCGAGA
>JAAZYN010000093.1 GCA_014239625.1 Myxococcales bacterium
TATCACCTACCCCTCCTCGGTTTCGCTCGAACTCTGGTGAGAAATGCGGGTTAGCGGATGAAGAGCGCCACTTCGAAGGACGGCCAGCGCTACCTCGATCCGCAGGCTCTGGCGCGGCTCAAGGGGCTCACGCTGCGCGCGCGGAGCGTCGTCGACGGGGTGCTTCAGGGGATGCACCGGAGCCCCCATCACGGGGTCTCCGTAGAGTTCAGCGAGCACAAGGAGTACAGCCCCGGCGATGAGCTTCGGCATATCGACTGGCGCGCTGTCGGGCGGCTGGATAAGCTCTTCGTGAAGCGCTTCGAGCAAGAGACCAACACGCGCGCCTATTTCGTCATCGACACGTCCGGGTCCATGCGATACGGCGCCACCGGCTCCCTGAACAAACTCGACTACTGTAGCGTGTTAGCCGTCTCTCTGGCCTATTTGTTGCTTCGCCAGCAGGATGCTGTGGGGATGATCACTTACAACAGCAGCGTGGCCACCATGCTCCCTCCGAGGGCTCGGTCCACGCACCTGATGCAGATGTGCGATGTGTTGGAGCGCCAGCGACCGGAGGGCGGAACGTCGTTGGCGCATGCTCTGCGGGCGCTCAGTGAGGTGTCCACAAAGAGGGGCTTTGTCTACCTGTTCACCGACTTCTTCTCGACGGATTACGAGCACGAGTTTCGCCTCCTTCGCCAGCTGGTCAGCCGGGGGCACCAGATCACGGCGTTTCACGTCCTCGATCGCGACGAGCTGGAGTTCCCATTCGATGAGATGACCATGTTCGAGGGGATGGAGACCGGTCGCCGTCTGCTCGTCGAGCCGCGCCTCATTCGCGACCGCTACCTGGCCCGCATCGCCGCGCATCAAGCCGAGGTGCGGCGGCGTTGTTCAGAGGCTCGGGTCGGGCACGTCCTGGTCGACACCGGGGAGCCGCCGTCGCGCGTCCTGACGCGTTATCTGGGCCGGCAGGCGGGCCAGGGGCGCTGACGCAGATGGGGTTCGAACGTCCGATGATGTTGCTGGGGGCGCTGACGGCGCTGATCCCGGTGACTATCCACCTGATCGACAGGGCCCGGGCCAAGGATGTCCCGTTCGCGGCCCTCGAGTTCCTGTTCCTGAGCGATAAACGCCTGGCCCGTCGGCTGCGGCTTCGCCAGCTGCTGGTGCTCGCCCTCCGAGTGCTGCTGTTGATCGCCCTGTCGCTTGCTTTCGCCAAGCCGTTTTTGACCCCGGACGCTGTGGAGACGGGGCTGATGGATCAGCCAGGCGCGGTGGTGCTGGTGATCGACGACTCCGCGTCGATGGCGGCGACGGTGGGCGGTGAGAGCCTGATCTCCCGGGCGCTCGCCAGGGCCCGCGACATCGTGGCCGCCGGCGGTGAGCGGACCCGGTTCGCCGTCGTCACCGCCAGCGCGCCAGCGCGGCGGGTCACGAGCGGTCTGACCTTTGACCGACAGGAGTTGGAGCGCGCGTTGGGCGATCTGGCGGCGCGCCCCCGGGTCGCAGATCTGCGGGGCGCGTTGCTCGAAGCCGAGAGATTGCTCTCCTCGGGTGCGGGCTCCGAGCATGGCGCGGAGCGCCCTGGTCGGGTCGTCGTCATCGGCGACAGCGCGGCGGCGGCCTGGCGCGACGTGGTCCGCCCCTGGTCCCTGAAGGCCATCCCCGAGGCGCGCGTCATCGACGTCCGTGTGGGACAGCACATCGCCAATGTGGCGGTGATGGGCGTCGGAGTTCGGCTCGCCCCCGAGCTGGGAGACGGAGCCGTCGAGCTGGCGGTGCAGGTGAAAAACTTCGGCGCGAGCCCCACCCAGGTGAAGATCACGTTGGAGGTCGCGGGCCGGACCCTGGCGGCGACCCAATCGCTCGCGCCAGGAGCCGCGAGCACCAAGCACTTCGTCGAGAAGCTCTCCTTAGAGCAGGCCGCCGGAGCTCGTGGGGTGGTGCGGATCGAGGGAGATGCGCTCACCCTTGACGACCGCTTCTTTTTCACCCTGGAGGCCGGCGGCGCCGCCTCGGTGGCGGTGATCAACGGGGCGCCCCGGCCCACGGTCTGGCTCGATGAGCTATTCTACGTGCGCGCCGCGTTGCTCCCCGACGAGGGCTGGTTACCGCGGGTTCGGGCCACGGTGATGAGCGCCGCCGACATCACCAAGACGCGCCTGGATGCCTATGGCGCGGTGTTTCTGGCCAACGTGGGGGCCCTCAGCGCCGCCCAGCGGCTGACGCTGGAGAACTACGTGAGCAAGGGGGGCGCGCTGTTGGTCAGCGCTGGGGATCAGTTCACTCAGCGGGCCGCGACGACCTATGGGAAGCTGCTGCCGTCCGCGATCCGTGGGATCAAGGCGGTGGTGCGGCGGGATGACCCATCGGCGCCTCTAAAAGCCTTGAGCATCAGCCAAGTGGACAGCGAGCATCCGGCGATGGCGGAGTTTTCGGCGATCGATGACGCCAGCCTCTTCAAAACCAAAGTGTACGCCTACGCGCTGGTCGACAACACTCGCCGCGACGCTCGCGTGGTCGTTGCCTTGAGTGGCGGAGTTCCGGCGCTGCTCGAGGCGGCGCTGGGGCGTGGAAAGACGATGCTGCTGACCACCACGATCGACCGAGACTGGACCGACCTGCCGATCCGGACGAGCTTCGTGCCTTTCCTGCAACAGACGTTGTTGTATCTGGCGGACCGCCTGGGAACAGAGCCGCGTCAGGCGATGGTCATCGGTGACATCGTTCCGGTTGTTACCCCAGCGGGAGACGGCCGGGTGACTCTCACGCGGCCCGACGGGGCGACCCGCGATCTTGGCGAGGAGCTCGTCGAAGAGGTCCTGGTCGCCGGGACCGACGTCGTGGGGCACTACGTGCTGAGCCGAAAGGGCGGTAAGGAGCCTACGGTGTTTGCGATAAACGCCGATCGCGCCGAGAGCGATCTGACGCCGGCTGACCCCGCCGCCCTGCGCGAGCTGTTGTCCACCCCGGGGAGCGGTGAGGTTCCGCAGGCCGAGGATGGTCGCGGGTCTGCCGCTGCGGTCAGCGCTCCTCCACCCAACCGGACCAAGGTTTGGCCGTTCATATTGATGCTGTTGTTCGTGCTCCTCGCCTCGGAGGCGTGGTTGGTACTTCGCAGCTGAGGTAGCATGGGGCGATGGAGCTGTTGACTCGGATACTGACCTGCGCTGGAGCTTTGGGGCTGCTTTGGCTCGCACCGCCGGAGGCGGGCGCCAAGGCCAAGGCGGCGAAGAGAGGGCGTAAGGCCTCCGATGGTCCCGCCAAGGTCGACAGACCCGTGGACCCCGGGCCGGTCTACAAGGTGCCGGTGGATCTCGAGCGCGACGCGTTCAAGGGCAACCCCTCGGCGCTGGTGACCTGGGTCCTGTTTTGTGAGCTTCAGGACCCCTCGTGCGCGCGATTCAGGTCGAGCATCGGTAAAGCCAGGGAGTACTTCGGGGCCGATCTTCGGGTCGTGTTCAAGCATCGCCCCATGAGCTGGCACGCTCACGCGCATCGCAACTCGGAGGCAGCGCTGTGTGCGCTCGAACATGACATGTTCTGGGAGCTCCACGATTGGTTGATCACGCGCCGATCCAACGCCCAGCAGAAGCCCCAGAAGATCCTCGGACACGCTCGATCGGCTGGGCTCACCGGCGCGGCGCTCAAGGAGTTCGAGCGGTGTTACGTGTCCCGCCGGTACGACCGACAGGTCGCCGCAGACATCGCCATGGCCGGGAGAGTCGGTGCCCGGGGCGTCCCCAACAGCTACATCAACGGACGTATGGTTCGCGGCGCGGTGAGGTACGAGACGATGCGCACCGCCATCGAGCGCGAGCTCACGGCTGCCCGCGCGCTGGCGCGCCGCAAGAAGCTGGCGGACGGCGACGTGTACGCGGCGATCGTGTCCAAGGGCGTTTACTACAGCAAGCTCTCACAGAAGGTCGAGAGGTTGCCCCTGAAGGGCGCAGCGGTGCTCGGAAAGACCAAGAAGGTCAAGCACCTGCTGACGACCTTCGTGGACCTCCGCTCGAGCTGGTCGCGGATGATCGCGGCCAAGCTCATGGACCTGCAGCGGGCTCACCCAGACGAGGTCACGCTGGCGGCGCGGCACTTTCCGATGGGTCGTCGCGCCTACGACATGCCGGCGCAGCGGGCGGCCGCGTGTGCGCAAGTTCAGGGTAGGTTCTGGGAGCTCGTGCACGCGTTGACAGGCAACCCGGAGGTCGCGCGAAGCGCCCGCGCTGCCGACTGGCGCGCGTTGGCCCAAAAGGCGAACGTGCCCAGCGTCGCCGGGTTTGATCTGTGTCTCACCGGCGGTGGCACCGACGCCGCGATCCGCGCCGACGTCGCGATGGCGCGACGGCTGCGCGCGAGGTCGGGCTCTGTCTTCCTCAACGGGAGGCGCTGGGGCGGCAGCGTCGATCAGCTCATCGAGTCGCTCTACCCGGGCTCAAAGGTCCAGAATGACACCGCTTCGACGATGCTCGCGCGGGCCAAGACGGCGTGCGATGCGGATCGGGAGAAGTGTCTGAGCTATGCGTCGCGCCTGCGGCGACAGGGCGAGCCGACCAAACGTTGGACGCAGTCCGCCGCCGCTCTCGAGCGAGGATGCGGCGGCGGAAGCTGGAAGGCGTGCGCGCGGCTGGCCGACACCTATCGGGACGGCAACGGTGTCGCCTTTGATCTGCAAAAAAAGAAGCAGCTCGACGCTCGGGTGTGTGCGCTGACCAAGGGCAAGCATCGCTGTCCGCCGAAGCCGAAGCCGAAACCGAAGCCCAAGCCCGATCCTCGCTACGATTTCTTCAACCCCGGCGTGCGGTAGTCCTGTGTGGGACGTGCGGTGCTCATTCAAGAGCGTCGTGGTTCGCTTCGAGGTGCGCAGGCCTGGCTGGTGGAATGTTCGTTAGCAACCCTGCACGGGAGGCTTGGCTCCGAGCTCTGTTGCTCAGGTTCGATGTAACCCCGCCATCCCTGAGCACCGGCGGTGCGCGGGGATGGCTCGATAGGCGCTCCAAATACCAGCGCAACCTGCTTCTTTTTCAAGGTAGACAGCACTCGACCCCCGACTCTAAAGTCGCGCCGATTTCAACCACTGACTACGAATAGGAGCATGTCCATGCGAGCTACTCGCGTTTTCACGATGTTAGCCCTCGCTGCTACCCTTGGCCTGGCGGGCTGTGACAAAAAGGGTGACAGCGGAAAAGCCGCTGGAAAGGCCGGCGACAAGAAGGGTGCTAGCACCAAAGCTGGCGACAACGGGGGGCTCCCCGCGCTGTCTGCCGGGGATCTCTTCAAGGACGCGTCGAGCCTCAAAGGAGCGGCGATCATGAAGAAGTATGGCAAAGGCGTCGTGGTCCACGGAAAGGTGCTCAGGACCATCACCGAAGCCAACGGATCGATGGCCGTGTGGCTCGACACCGGCGACGGGAAATGGATCTCGCTCAAATTCGCCGACAAGGGCGAGGCGGCCAAGAAGAAGGCGGCCCTCATGTCCTCATCGGAGACTACGGGAACAACGCCGTTCGCCTGCTCTGGCAATGAGGCCCCTGGGCGTAACCAGCCGCGGCTGGTGAGCGTGGCCGCCGCATCTCACTTCCGTTCGACGCCTCCTCGTGAGACCCTCGGGCATGTATCCACACCGTCTCGCTCTCTGTCTCCTGGCCGTTTGCCTCGTACCGGGGCCGGTCGCCCAGGCGGCGATCTCCCTGTTGGAGGCCCCCGCCGTGGCCGTGACTCGCGCTGACGAACCGAAGACGTTCTCGGCGGTCACGTTCGACGGCTGGACGCTCGAGGGGGCGCTGGAGGCCGGCGACCAGCTGCGACTCGAAGCGTCTGTCGGCACGGTCAGCCTTGGGGCGACGGGCAGCCTGGACACGGTGGCTGGGGATGGGAGCGCCGTGGTCACCTTCAGCGGTTCGCCCAGCGCGGTGGCCGCAGCGCTCGACGGTCTGACCTTCTGGCCACCGGCTGGCTGGGCGGGTGGCGCGACGCTGAGCGTGACGGTCGAGGGGTCGCAGGCGCTGTCGGCCTCGGTGCGCGTCGCGGTCAACGCGGCGCTCGACGGCAACGCCGTCCGCGACGTCCTGGTGGACGGGGTCACGCAGCTGCACTCCGGCGTTCAGACCGGAACGCTGGTGGCTTACGGCCCCGAGGCCTACGACATCGGCTGGTACAACGGCGTCGTAGGAGACCCCTTTGTGGTCGCTGCGTCGTGGGGCGCAGGCCGGGTCGTCGCGGGAGGTGACCACCAGATGCTCAACATGGGTGCGTACGGCGCCGACTCGGGGACGTTCTATCTGAACGCCATGGCGTGGCTGTCGGGCTCGGCCGGCGCCGGCGCCACCGTGATCACTCAGTCTCAGGGGGTCGCGGACTTTTTGACCGCGAACGGATACGCCGACGTCACCGTCGTCGACGACGCCGGGCTGGTCGCAGCGCTGCTCACCGCCGACGTCTTGGTGCCACCCTGGTTGGGATCCTCGGAGTCCGCCGATAACATGGCCGCTATCGGAGACTTTGTACGCGGCGGCGGCGGCTTGTTCCTTGCGGAGTATGGCGTCGGCTACGACTGGTGGTGGGGTAAGCCCATCGCCCAGGCTCCCGGAAACCTGCTGCTGCGGGAGGCGGGGATCGGGTTCGGGGGCGGCAACCATTGGGACACCGGGGTCGTCCCCATGACCTCGGAGGTCAACGGTCAGGTGGACGCGGAGGTGGTCATCGACGTGCTGATCGATGAGAGCGGGTACGACGCCGAGACCCTCGACCGGGCCGGCGGTCTGTTCGCTCGTATCTTCGACGTGCTACCCCCGGATGACCCCCTGGTCGCGCGCCTGGAGAATGGGTTCTGGGCGCGCGTGATGCAGATCAATCCGACCCCGGCGACGCCCGTGAGCAGCGCGTGGGAGCAGGCTCTGCTGACCAGCGAGGCGGACCTTTTGGAGGCGCTGGCGCCCGAGGACGTGACCGCCCATCGGGTCGCCGCCGACGTCTACGGAGAGGTGCCCGTTGACGCGCCGCGGGTGACCCGGGCGGTCACCATCGATCCGTCCGTCACGCGGTGGCACTCCACGGGGCTCTACGCCGCGCCCGGTGAGGTTGTGACGGTGACGGTGCCGGCGGAGGCCACGGGCGAGGGCTTCGTGGTGAGGATCAGCGGCCACACCGACGACATCAGCCCACGCGGCTCCTGGAACCGTCCCCCCCGGGTGGCGCGCAGCTTCACCGTCACGGCCGAGGAGACAACCGCCGCGGGAGCCTTCGGCGGCGCTATCTACTTCGACGTCGGGACCGGGGCCGGGGCCGCGTTGCCGCCCTTCGAGATCATCGTCGACGGGGGCGTGGAGGCTCCCCTGTTCGTCGCTGGCGAGACCACCAACGCCGACTGGTCGGGCGGCATTCGAGATCTGCCCGCGCCCTACGCGGAGCTGGTCACCGAGCGGATGGCCCTGAGCCTGCCGTCGGAGATGATCCGCCAGCTCGATGACCCCGAGGCGATCATGCAGCACTGGGACGACGTGGTGTACTGGCAGGACGACGTCGGCGCGATGGCGTTTCTGCGAACCAACGGCGAGCGCATCAACATCGACGTCCAGGTCTCCGTAGGCTACCTCCACGCCGGTTACCCCGTGCAGGGCCCGACCGTCGCCGGTCCGGAGACGGTCTCGCCCCAGGGCCTCGCCACCGGGGGATCGTGGGGCTGGTACCACGAGCTGGGCCACGAAGCGCAGCGCCGACCGGACAAGAGCTGGGGCTGGAACAACCCCTACACCTTTGACGGCTCCGTAGAGGCCACCGTCAACATCTTCACCAGCGCCGCGTACGACCACATCGGCAACGCGCCGCAGGGGGGCTGGGCCTGGACCGGCGGCCGCGTGACCACCTTCGACCGGGCGCTGGAGGGCTTGTCGACAGGCACCTACGCGTCCCTCGGCGTAGGCTACAAGCTGGCCATGTTTCTGCAGCTCGTGGACTTCTGGGGCTGGGACACGTTGCGCGCGGTCTTCACGACCTATCACGCCAGCGCGGCGGCTGGGACCTTGCCGTCCACGGAGGCCGAGGAACGCGACGAGTGGCTGCTGCGCCTGTCGTCGGAGACCGGCCACGACATGACGGGCTTTTTGGCGGACACCTGGAGCATAGAGGTCACCGCCGCCACCAAGGCGGCGGTGGCCAGCCTCCCGGACTGGATGCCGGCGGTGGGAGGCATCGAGGGCTCGTTTCTGACCGCGCCCGGGGTGCCGTTGGTCTTCGATCTGGCGGGCGAGGCGCGATCGCACGATGGCGTCGCCGACATCGTCGCGGTCACCGCCGGTCAGGTCCCGCTCATCGACAATGGGGACGGGACGTGGGCCTATGCGCCGCCGCTGGGCTGGTTGGGCACCGACACCTTCACCTACGGCGTCGCGTCCAGCACGGGGCACATCGTCGAGAGCCAGGTCCAGGTGGCGGTGACCCAGTGGGGCGTGCTGCGCGAGACCTGGTGGGGGATCCCGGGCTCCGCCGTGGGGGACTTGACCGGCACCCCGGCGTATCCTGACGCGCCGAGCGAGACGGAGATCGTCCCCTCCTTCGACGTGCCACCCGGCCAGGGCGACAACTACGGCGTCCGAATGCGCGGGTTGCTACAGGCCCCGGAGACCGGCGAGTACGTGTTCTGGATCGCCTCGGATGATGCCAGCGAGCTGTGGATAGGCACCGACCACACCCCGCAGAGCGCGTCCGTGGAGGCGTCCGTGGCCGGCTGGACCAATCACCAGGTGTTCGACCAGTTCGCGTCACAGACGTCCGGGCTCATCCCGCTGACTCAGGGCCACGTCTACTATGTCGAGGCCCTGGTCAAGGAGGGCGGTGGCGGAGATCATCTGAGCGTGCGGTGGGCGCTCGAGGGTGCAGCGCCGCTGCCGCTGAGCGACGGCGACGTCCGGATCTGGCGTGACGCGAACACCCCACCGGTGGCCGGCGACGACGTCGCGAGCGTGTCGTCCGGGGGCAGCGTGGAGCTGGACCTGTTGTCCAACGACACCGACGCCGATGGCGATCCGCTCTACCTGCTGAGCGTGGACGGTGTCCCAGCGGAGCCCGGGCCTCAGGTGTACACGTCCGCTGCCGGGTTCGCCGGTGACGTGTCCTTTGACTACGTTGTCGCGGACGGCTACGGGGGGACGGCCACGGGGACGGTGACGGTCACCGTCACC
>JAAZYN010000940.1 GCA_014239625.1 Myxococcales bacterium
CCGTCGTTGCTCGGCCTTGAATTGACCCCCGCCAGTCCTGCGGCCTCGCGTCTTGGCAGGAACCAAACCGCTGGCGGAGTGAGAGCGCGAACTTGCCACACGGGGCACTAGGTCGTGCGATGATCAACCGGGCGGTCCTCGGGGTAGCTCAGCTCGCGCGGATGCATCCGGACCTGCGGGCGCTCTCCAGATCTGTGGAGGTCATCCGCGACGTGCCTTATCTCAAGGGCGCCGGCCCCGAGCACTGTCTCGACGTCTACCGCCCGCGCGAACGAACGGGGCGCATGCCGACGCTGCTCTACGTTCATGGTGGGGGCTTCCGGTTGCTGTCCAAGGACACCCACTGGATCATGGCGGCGATCCTGGCCCGTTCTGGATACCTGGTCTTCACCACAAACTACCGATTAGCGCCGGCGCACCCTTTCCCAGCCGCTGTCGAGGACGTCTGCCGCGCAGCCTTGTGGATTCAAGCCGAAGCATCAGCCTGGGGCGGCGATGGCCTGGGCCTGTCGCTGGCGGGTGAGTCCGCCGGGGCCAATCTCGTCACGGCGCTGACCATCGCCGCCTGTTATCAGCGCCCCGAGCCCTATGCCCGGGCCGTCTTCGACGCCGAGCTCGCGGTGCGGAGCGTGCTGCCGGCGTGTGGCCTTCACCAGGTGACCGATATGGAGCGCTTTGCGCGCGCCAACCCGAAGCTCTGGCCGGTCATCAGGCGTCGAATGCAGCTCATCAGCCACGACTATCTGGGCGGCGCCAGGCTAGACACCGGCGGGGAGAGCCTGGCCAACCCTCTGCTCATCCTGGAGACGGGTGAGCGCCCCGCGCGCTCGCTGCCCGCCTTTATGCTGACCTGCGGAGATCGCGACCCCATCCTGGCCGACACCCAGCGCATGCACGTCGCCGTGCAGTCCCTGGGCGCCAGGGTCGAGACGCGGATCTACTCCGGCGGGCACGCCTTCCACGCGGCGATCTGGCTCGAAGAGGCGCAGCGGTGTTGGCGTGACCAGCTGCGGTTTGTATCTACCGAGCACCCAGCCGAGCCCGTCTGACCCGTCTGACTATTTGGCACCTCGAGCGAGACGAGGGAACCGTGGCGCTGGCGCGCGGCGAAGGGAGGGCCACGCGGGTGACCCAGCAGCGGCGACGTGGTACCGGCGCGTGCCGTGAACTCAACGCCCGGGCCGCCCGGAGCGGCGCCCCTTGGTCCGGCGTTTCGGCTTCGGCTTCGGCTTGCGTCCAGCCTTCTTCTTGGACGGAGCGCGCTTCATGAAATCCGGGGTGGCGGGTTTGGCCTCCGGGAGGTGTAAACCCAGGTGCGGCCACCCATCCCAACGTCTCCCGTCGAATATCCGCCGAAAGATGGTCGGCTTGAAGTGCCGCCACTTGCTCGTGGAGGCCGGGAGCCGCTGCCAACGCGCTCGCGCTCGGCTCAAGGCTCGCAGCGCGCCGCGGTGTCGCACCACGACCCATTTGGCGCCGACCTCGTCCAACCTCTTCAGAAACGTCCTGGGCTCGTAACCCACGTGCACCACACGGTTGGACAGGTCCTCATTCCAAAGGCCTGCGGGGAAGCGACAGGACTCGAACGCCACCACATCGCCCGGCCCGATATCGGCCTCCCGGAGCCACCCAAGGCGCCCCGCGAGATGCATCAGCATCCGAATGTCGTCGGTCGTCGCCCGCTCGATGCTGCTCTGCGACGCGAGCGCCCAGGCCTGCTTCGGCGTCGTCGTCCACGCCGGCGCCGACCAATCCACGGTGATCATCCCGCCGATGATCAGCGCGCCAGAGATACCCTGCGCGATCCCGCCCCACCCCCTGCGCCCCAGCGCCCACAGGGCCAGCAGAAACAGCACGGCCACCGCGTACAGATTGTAGCGCGCCCAGAACAGGCTCGGGGTCAGCATCAGGCCGACGGCAGCCGGAACGCTCGCCAGCAAAACCAGCCGAGCCCCCGCCGGCGGCGGCCCGCGCAGGCGCAGC
>JAAZYN010000941.1 GCA_014239625.1 Myxococcales bacterium
CCAGGTGTCGCCGGCGGGCCGCGTGGGGCTCCATCGGGCGTTCACCGCCCTGGTCCATCGGGACCTGCGGACGCGCTGTCGGCCCATGGCAGACCAGTAGATGGTGACCACGACCCCAGTGGTCGTCTCGGTCGAGTGAAAAGACATCCTCACCTCTGTCGCGCATCCATCGTTGTACCCACAGCAAGATGACCATCCACCACGCTATCCGAGCGACAACCAGGCGTGGTTCAGGGTGTACGACGCGTCCCCCAGGGCGACGACCGTCTGCGGCTGCGTCGGCACCGGCGAATAATCGCTGTGCGCGCCCGGGCTCTCGCACATCGCCGCCCACAGGCTCTCGGCCGCCACGCCCACCCCCAGCCCCGCGTAGGAGCCCAGGTCGTCCACGTAGCGCGCCTGTGGATCGACCTCGGACAGGACCCGGTAGACGCGAGTCAGCGCCCCATCATCCCAGACCAGCCACGGCACGGCCCGGGACGAGACACTCTGACGGCTGCACTCAGCGTGCCCGGGGACCGACGCGAACCACCCACCGGTCAGTCGGCCGCCGCGACCACTGACCGTGAGGTGCAGCCCGCCCTGCCGCGGCTCCCAGAAGATGACGAAGGGCGCCCGCGGCGGACGCCTGTCGACCCGCCTCAACACGGCCGCGCTCAACAGCTGGTCCACGTTGTGGCCGTGACGCTCGGCCTGCGACGTCAGCACCTCCCACCGAAACACGTGGGTGTGACCCAGCAGAACGGACGCCCCCATCATCGTCGTGCCTCGGTGACACAGCTCCCCGACCTTCAGCGCTAGGATTGGCAACATCAGACCCTCCTTGGGTTGCCACAACCATGCGCACAGCTGCGACAAATATTGTCGCATGCAGGGGTGCGGGTGCACTCTGTGGGTCTGTGGGACGCGACCATCGGATCGAGGAGATCTGCATGCCGGATACGATCTTGCGACAGTGGCACACCCTGAGCGTCATCCCGCGCGCGCCGCGCAAGGTGTCCACCAGCATGGTTCGGGACCGGCTCTCCGAGCGCGGTTTCGACGTCGACCTCCGCACCATCCAGCGCGATCTGAGTAAGCTGGCGTGTACGTTTCCGTTGGAATGCGACGATCGCAGCAAGCCCTTCGGTTGGTCCTGGAGCCGCGGCGCGGCGACCTTCGACATCCCGGGTATGGACATCCACGCGGCGGTCACCTTTCACCTGACCGAGCGGTTCCTCGAGAACCTCCTGCCGGCGACCTCGCGCGCCTTTTTGGGCCCGCACTTCGAGCGGGCGAGGCAGCTGCTGGCGGAGCTGGGAGACCGACGCACGCCGGGATGGCCGGCCAAGATCGACGCCATCCCGCCGGGGCTCCCGTTGATGTCTCCACACGAAGACAGCCTGATCGTCGAGGCGGCGCACGTGGCGCTGCTCGAGGATCGCAGGCTGGCGGTCACCTATCGGCGGCGCGGCGAGACGGAGATCCGCAGCTACGAGGTGAACCCGCTCGGGCTGATCTATCGCGACGCCGTGGGTTACCTGGTGTGCACGCTGTGGGAGTATAAGGACGTCCGCCAGCTCGTGCTGCATCGCATCGTCTCGGCCGAGCTGTTGCCCGGCAGGCGCGCCCCGAGGCCCGGGTTTGACCTCAAAGCCTACATCGCCAGCGGCGCCTTCGATGTGCTCTTGGGCGACACCCCGCTGGCCGTCGTCGCCCACATCGACGCCGCCGTGCATCCGACGCTCCAGGCGACGCCCATCGCCGCCGACCAACAGCTCGTCGCGTTGCCGGATGGCCGCTTCGAGCTGCGCGCCACGCTGGCCGACACCAACCAGCTCAGAGCCTGGCTGCGCGGGATGGGCCGCCTCGTAGAGGTGATCGAGCCCCCTGCCCTGCGCGCCGAGATCGCGGCCGAAGCCCTCGCGACGTCCCGACTGTACACCTAACCCGGATCATTCATGGAACTTCGAGGGAAACCAAGGAGGCGTAGTGCTGCCGGGT
>JAAZYN010000942.1 GCA_014239625.1 Myxococcales bacterium
ACCGGAGGTCTACGATGACCACCTTGTCATCTTTGTCTACGAGTCGAGCGTGTCGTTTCGAGATGTTGTTGCGGGGCAAGACAATGTCACTACCCTGCGTGCGGCCGATGGTGACCTCTTCCTTCTCGAACTCCAGGACCTGCTCTTCTCCGTTCTTGTCGCGGATCGACAGACTCAGCATCTGGTCATGCTCCTGAAATCAATACTAAAGGCGTGGCCCAGATAGGTCTGGCGGCGATAAACAATCACTTTGTGCGACGTTCGGTCCCGGTTGTCAACTTGCCGAGCCCCTCTTTCAGGAGTTGCTCGAGGGCTTGGGCTGGCGACTCATTCAACAACACCGAGCCGATCAACGCAACGCGCCGATGCCGTGATACGTCGCGGAGAGTAATCCCGCCGAGGGCGAACACCGGGATGGGCACCTCGGCGGTCGCCGCGTCATAGCCGTCCGCACCCAGAGGGGCGACGGCGGGAGGGAGCGCCTTACTCAGTGGCGTGTGAACTGGACCGAGGGTAGCCCAATCAGCGCCGGACCGGCACGCGCGCAGCAGCCCGTCGCGATCGTGGCACGAGCGCCCTATGGCCAGGCTCGGAAACGATCGGCGAACCACATCCGCGGGCAGGCCGCGCTCCGGCAACTGGACCCCATCGGCCTCCACGGCCGCTGCCAGATCGGAGCGATGGTTGACGACGAACACGCACCGGTGGTCCGAAGCGGTCCGTCGCAGGCGCTCCAGGCGTCCGAGCCGCCGGCGCGCGTCCACGCCGGGTCGCCGGTCCCGCTCCATGAGCATAACCGTACCGGCGGGCGCAGCGGTCGTCGCTTCAAGGGTCTCCTGAAGGGCGTGATGAGCGGCCTCGTCATGGCCATAGCGACCCAGCAGGGTTGGCCAGTCGGCGATGAGGATAAGGCGCGCCGCCACCGGGTCCACCGGAACCATTACTGGATGAGCCCTTCGATTGGGCTCGAGGCGGTAGCGTACAACTTCGCAGGGATGCGCCCCGCCAGATAGGCAGAGCGGCCGGCCCGGCAGGCATCCCGCATGGCCTGAGCCATGAGCACCGGGTGGGCCGCCTTGGCGATGGCCGTGTTGAGCAGGATCGCGTCATAGCCCATCTCCATGGCGCGATAGCCACGTCTGAGGCCGTGCCGACGCCGGCGTCGACGATGACCGGCACCTCCATGGCTTGCTTGATCAGCCGGATGTTCACCGGGTTTCGGATCCCGAGCCCGCTGCCGATGGGGGCGCCCAGCGGCATCACCGCGGGGCAGCCGATGTCTTGAAGCTTCTTGCACGCGACGATGTCGTCGGACACGTAGGGCAAGACCTTGAACCCCTCGGCTAGGAGCACCTTCGCTGCGTCGAGCGTCTGTTGGTTGTCGGGGAACAGCGTCTTTTCATCACCGATGACCTCCAGCTTGACGAGCTCACCGAACCCGACCTCGCGGCCCAACATGGCGGTCCGGATGGCATCATCAGCGGTGTAGCAGCCCGCCGTGTTGGGCAGCAGGGTGTAGGCGTCCAGGTCCAGCGATGACCAGAACGAGTCCTCCGCGTCGTGATCCAGGTTGACGCGCCGCACCGCTACCGTCACGACCTCAGCACCGCTCGCCTCGATGGCCGCCTGCGCGACCTCGTTGCTCGGGTACTTGCCGGTACCCACCATGAGTCGCGATTGGAACGTGAAGTCCTCCCCGATGATGAGCGGGTCCGAAGCCATCAGCCACCTCCTACAAAATGAACGATTTCAACGCTGTCGCCGTCGCTTAGCGGGGCGTCGCCGTAAGTCTCTCTCTTCACGATGCGGCGATTGACCTCGACGGCCACTCGGCGACCGCCGAGCTCCAGCGCTGCCAGCAGCGTCGCGACTGTCATGCGCCCATCAGGGGCCGCCTCGAACCGACGCTGTTGTCCATTGACGACGAGATTCATGCCCCGGCCTTAGCACGTGCGTGCTCCTCAGTCACCGTTATGCGTTTAC
>JAAZYN010000943.1 GCA_014239625.1 Myxococcales bacterium
GCCAAAATGAAGCTCGGAGGGGGACTCCCGGACGGATGCTGCCGGATGCTGCCTTGGGCCAAAATGAAGCTCGGAGGGGGACTCCCGGACGGATGCTGCCGGATGCTGCCTTCACTTCGCGCGAACGTTCCATAACGGCGCCGCGCGCTATCAGCGGGTGGGGATGCGCGGAGCTGAGTACGGCAGACATCACCACTGACTGAAGTGGTGGAGGCTGCGCGACAGCGGTCAACTCGGTCACCGAGAGGCCGTCTGCTCGGTGTGTCAGGCCAGCGCGTCAGTGGGTGTGGTTGACGCCAAATCGGATGACGCTCTCCACGACCAACCCAACCCACCCTGCCTCCGTCTCGACATATTCTTCCCGTATCCGCGACAGAGAAGACGCCGGGCAGTCCGAGTGCGGGCAGCCGTCGAACCGAGCCCGGAGGTCGGGCATCTGCGCGAGCAAGCCCTTGGGCACGGTGAGCGCTCCTGTGTCCGCGCTCTCACAGACGAGCTTCGCCTCCAGCGGGCAGCCGTGGCAGTCGTTGTTGGCGTTCAAGATCAGCCGGATCGTGTCCTCGGAGAAATGGGGAACCCAGGTAAAGGTGTAGTCTTCACCCGCCGGGATCGTGATCTCGTGCATCAGCCCGTCAACGTCGCTCTCGAGGGTCCAGCCGCTCTGCGTCATCGGCGCGACGCCCTGGGCGGCGAGCTCGAAGCTCTTTATCTCGCCGCCGGACGCCGTGAGCGTGACCGAGTCTCCCGCGTCGAAGTAGTCCTTCACCTGATAGTCATAGAATCCGTAATAGTGGCTGACGTTGTCTTCCATGACGACGTCCCCCACCTTGGTCCCCGTCACCGTGAGGGTGCCGGCCCCCATAGTCGTGGGCCAAGACCAACACCCTCCGTCGGCGAGGCACAGGTTCTCCTCGCACCCCGAGTCGGCGCAAAAAACGGATTGGAACGTCCAGAGCACGCACGGCCCCTCTTCCGCTTTTACGGTCAGGTAGTGCAGGTCCGGGCTGCTGAGGAAGCTGCCGCTGATTCTTCCGTCACGCGCCGTCCCGTCGAGGGCGTTCAGGGTCTCGACGACGGCGATGGCGCCCAGGAAGTCGTGGGGGATCGTGGAGGGCTCGAAATCAGCCAAATCTCTGCGTTCGAGGTCTTGTGAAGCGCTGTCGTCGACCACTTCAGCCGGGTGGCCCAGATCCGGCAGCGGCGCACTCTCGCTGCCGCACGCCGGGTGAAGAGCGCAGAGCATCACATAGAGTAGGGCCACCGGAACATGTTGCTTAGGTGTCATGAGTGGTTCTCCGCGCTGGCGTCACGACGACCAGGATGCCGCCCCTCGGGCGACCGCGCACAGGACCATAGTGAAGAGACCAGCGAGTCAGAGTTCGAACGCAGACCGAGAACGTGAGCGTATCATCTGCCGCGAAAAAAGAGAGCCAGTCAACATGCTCTCGCGGCCGCCGCGTCATGTCGCACGGGTGGGACACAGGGCACACGACGTCTCGTCACGTCGACGTCGCGTCGGCTGTCGGAGTGCCAAACGAAGGCGTCGGGGGCGTCCGCGTGCTCCAACCACGGGCCGCACTCGACCGAGGACGACGGCGTGGCGGATGACACACCTGCAACCTCTCCGGGCCGGGCCAAAAAGGCTCATGGGGCATGAGGTGTTCACTTGAGCGTCGCCTTTGGCCGCCTGGCGTGCGACGCTCCGAGCATGGGTATCTCCTACAAGGTCACCTCCGGTCTCACGCTGCGTCGCCTGTTCCCGACGGGTCTCGCGCTAACAGCATGCCTTTGGGGTTGCCCCGAGGCGCCGTCTCACACCGACGATGGGAGCGCCGACGTCGTCGCGGAGGTGGTGACCGGGGGCGGGAGCGACGTATCGGCGGACGCACAACCCGACGCGGGCGCAGACACCGCGACCGCTGACACGGGCGCAGACACCGCGACCGCTGACACGGGCGCAGACACCGCGACCGCTGACAC
>JAAZYN010000944.1 GCA_014239625.1 Myxococcales bacterium
ACTACCTCGTGCTCGAGTACGTCGACGGCCCGGACCTCGGGAGCTTGCTGGCCTATCTTCGGAAGCGAGGCCGACGTCTTCCCTCTGCCGCCGCGGCCGTCGTCGTGGATGGGCTGTGCCGCGGACTGGCAGCCCTGCACGCGTCTCCCCTGGGCCTGGTTCACCGCGACGTGAACCCGTCCAACCTCCTGGTCTCCATCGACGGTCACGTGAAGGTCGCCGATCTCGGGGTGGTCAAGATGGCCGACGCGGAGAAGGGCTCGGTGGTGGGCATCAAGGGAACGCTCGCCTACATGGCCCCCGAGCAGCTGGCGGGCCAGGAGACCGACGCTCGCACCGACATCTACGCGGCCGGACTGCTCTGCTACGAGCTCCTCACCGGGAGGCCCGCTCGCCCGCCGCAGGAGCTGGGCGTTAGCGAGCTCGTGGCAGCGCGTTCCAGGCCTCCCGCGCCGCCGTCGACGGTTTACCCGGGGCTCGCAGCCGGGGTCGACGAGCTACTCGTCGAGGCGTTGCAGCCTGACGCGAGCGCTCGTCCCCATGACATCCAGGACTGGGGCCAGCGGCTCGTGACCGCGCTTGGGGTTGCGCCCGATCCGTCCATGCTGGGCAAGCTGGCGGCCAAGGTGCCCCAGACCGTGGCGACCCAGATCCAGACCCTGGGGCCGGTGCCGACCCATGATCCCGTCCCACACCCCGCGCCCCAGGCCACCGGCCCTGCAACGTCGCCACGCTGGCCGCCAGTGTTGGGCGCCGTAGGTATCGCCCTGGCGAGCGGCATCGCGGTGTGGCTGGCGACGCGACCGCCTCCTGTCCCGCCAGCCACCGGCGAGCCTCTCGAGGCAACCCAGCGGGTCCGTGGCGCGACGCCCGCCCTGGACACGGCGCCTGCGTCCCTGGTCGACGTGGCCGTGGCCCCGGATCCCTCGCCTGGGGCGGCGACCGAGCGCGCAGAGACACCGCGTAGCCTGGACGTGACCGGGGAGATGAGCGGGAGCGACGAGCTACCCGAAGTCACGGACGCGTCGAGCTCCGTCCACGGCGGCCCCGACGTCAAGGCGCCAGCACCGCTGCGACGGCTCAGGCTTCGAGTGCGCTCCACCAAAGGCTACCTGAGGATCAAGGGCGGCGGCGCCAACGGCGCGGCACCCCAGCGCACAGAGTGGCTCAAGGAGGGCGCGACGGTCATTCGGCTCGCCGGCGCTGCTGGGCGAAAGGCCTTGCCCGCCATCCTGCGTGTCCGTCGCAAGGGCAACCGCGTGAGCGTCTCGGTGTCGGCGGGACCGGGCCGGCACTACATCGCCAAGTGCAGTGGTCGCGGCGCCCGCCCCACTCCCGTGCGGGGCCTCTCTCTGGGCGGTTCTGGGGTTCGTTGCACGCTCAACGACGCCGAGGGTGGCTCTCTGGCCTTCGAGCTGACGCTGGAGCGGCGGTGACCAGCAGAGGTCAGTCTTCGCCACATCGTTGGCGATGCACACCGGACCGCCAGGCAGCCGCTCACCGAGCACGACGGCGTTGAGGTCCTTGATCCACATCGCACGATCCCAGACTGACCGGTGGAACCATGAGGCCGGGCACGGTCACGGCGACGGTCACGGTCACGGCCCCACGGTTCACGGCGCCGCGGCGCCACGGCCCACAGGCGCGGCGCGGGCGGCGTTCTTTGACGGAACTCTCTCTCGGTGATCTGCGGCCACGAGGCGGCACCACTGATCGTCGAGACCATCGAATGATGGAGGCTGCCGCGCCGACTTCAACCATGCCCGATCGCTCAATAACCTGCGTGCCGCCATTGCGGCCGTAGATCATCGAGTCAGCGTCTCGTCAAAAAAGCCGACCGCCTCACCACGGTGGGCCGTGACCGTGACCGTGACCGTGACCGTGACCGTGACCGTCTTGCCATTGTCGGAATTCAGGGACACGCTCTAGTGTCCCGTGTGGAAACTACGCTTACATAACCCTGGCTTGTTTGGCCCGTAC
>JAAZYN010000945.1 GCA_014239625.1 Myxococcales bacterium
GGCCCAATCGAATGTCGTGACCGCGCTCGTGATCGTGATGCCCCGCTCACGCTCCTGGACCATCCAGTCCATGGTCGCCTGTCCGTCGTGGACTTCGCCCAGCTTGTGCGCTCTCCCTGTCAGATACAGCAGACGCTCGGAGACCGTGGTCTTGCCCGCGTCGATGTGTGCCATGATCCCGATGTTGCGAGTATTTTGCATGCGCTTGGACATGGCGCGCTTAGTAGCGCCCGTTCTGGTTTCGGTCAATGCGTTAGTCGTCGACCGAACCTGTTGTCACTTTGTCCCAGCTGATCCAACCTACGCGCATGAGCGAACCCGCGAGCTGGCGAAAGGACGGAAGGTGCAGCGCCTGCGCTCATTTCGTGGCTGATTATGGCGACCCGCCTGACCTCATGGGGCATTGCAAGATGTATCCGCGCCAAGGCGCTCGTCAGGCGGTCGATTACGCGTGCGCGGAATACAAGCCCCTGCCGGGGTTCGCGCAGCTCACCGGTGCCGTTACGTTCGCGCGCCGGCTAGAGGTCGACGCGGCCAAAGACAGCCGCTCAGCCAGCACCTCGAGGCGTCGCTCCCGTCGCTCCGCGGGGTCTCCGGCGCGGGTCGGGCGTCGGGTCGGCGATGGCTCCGTCATTGAGACCCGCAGGCGGGCGGCCAGCGAGATCACTCCCGATGTGCTGGCCATGTTCACCAGCAGCGATGACAGTGAGGAAGGTACCACCATGGATCCAAATCAGCTTCGCGACGTGTTGATCGACGTGGTCGAGAACTTCCTCAGCATCGAGGACGTGGAGCTCGGGCAGAAGTGGCATGGCGGCACGCTTACGCTGCAGCCGGCCGATCCTGGACTCAAGCCCCACGTCATCGACATCGAGACCTTCTTTCACAAGGTCGTGATGATCCGGGACCGTCTCCGCGTGCTCGAGCAAAAGTTGAACTCCAGCGGCAAGCTCAGCGACATCGACAAGGTCGACCTGCAGGCCCATATCAGCCGGTGTTACGGCAGCCTCACGACGCTCAATGTGCTGTTCAAGAACCGAGACGATCGCTTCAGCTCCAAGTAGCGGCGCGATCGTCGCGGGCGCTTCGAGAGGCCTGACAGCGCGGCGGCCGCAGGTCGCGAGCTCGCTCCGAGGTCGGTTCGGCTCCGCGTGCACGCAGCGGGGCGTCGTTGTGACGCGCCCTCGGCGGCAGGCCGCACGCGCGGGCGTGCACCGCCGCGTCGGCGTCTCAGTTGGGCTGGCCGGGCGAGCCGTCGGTCAGCGCGAAGTCTGCGCTGTTGTCCTGGCTGTCCGCCCCGCCGGCTGAGCGCGCCGCCGCTTGGGTCGGGGTCGACGGAGTCCCTGCGGCGCCCTCGAACATCGGATAGCCCAAGGGGTTGTCCACGTTGACGCTCAGGGCTCCGAAGCCATAGGTGTCGACCGGCGTCGCGGCGGCCAGTAGTTGCAACGACCCCGCCGTCATCGGTGGCAACAGGACCCCATCCTGTTGGTCCCGCAGGAGGGGCAGCGCGCCCAGCGGAGTGCGCCGTGGTGGCATGGCGATCAACCCGATGACGTCGCCGTCGCCGTCGATGATCCGGAGCTGCAGCGCTGGGAGCATCGCGCCACCGGCGGCCCAGAGCTCCACGTACCGCTCGCTGTCGGGGCCCTGGAGTTTGGCCTCGTTGAGGACGACACGGCCGCAGTCGGTGGCCGGCCCGGGCACCGGCGACTGGCTGATGCACCACGCGCCGGCGTCGTCGTTGCCGGTGCTGTCGCTCGCCGTCGCCAGCGCGGTCGCGTCCAGGTCGGTGGGGACGCCCGCCACCACGGGGACCTCGGCCGCGCCGACGGGGCCGATGGTCGCGATCTTGGAGAAGTCGACGCTTTCCTTTACCCCACCGTCGCTGCTCCCGATCGTGATCACGTCGCCGCTGTCGTCGAACGCGAACCCGTCTCCGGACACCCCGAACACGAACTCAAACGCGGCGG
>JAAZYN010000946.1 GCA_014239625.1 Myxococcales bacterium
CCAGCCTCACAGCCCCGGAGGCCATGACCAAACCCGACAAGGGTGGGGCCACTTCAGATGATCACAGTGGGGCCACCGCAGGTTGACAGACCGAGGAGCCGGCTCCGAGCTGAGTTCGTACCTGCAAGTTGCCAAGGGGTGGGCGACAGGCCGACCAATGTCGCAAGCCAGCAACGGAGACTCCTGTCGATCCGATGGTCGCTTTCCACGAGAACTGGCTTTCTTCGGTTTGGGCATCGTCGGCACGGCGGGTGCAGACGTCCCTGCGATGCCAGGCGAGGACCACGAAGAGCTGCTCCGCGAGGTCGTGGGTCGGCAGCTGCAGAATCTCGAGGATCACCTCGAGCAGCAGGGGCGGTCGCTACGGTGGTGGCAGCGGAGATCGTTGGCCGCGGTGGCCGCCTGCAGCGACCCGACGAATGGGTTCGCGCTGCTTCGTTGCGCGGACTGCGACCGCCCACGCGTGGTGCCCTTCACTTGTGGTGTTCGTGGGCTGTGCGGCACCTGTGGCGGGCGGGTCATGTCGGCGCGCGCTGCCCGGTGGGTCGACGGGCTGTTCCCCCGGGTGCCGGTTCGTCAGTGGGTCTTGACCGTGCCCTGGCCGCGCCGATTTCTCCTGGCGGCACGACCCGACCTGTGCCGCGAGGTTCTCGGAGTTGCGCTGGGGGTCGTGTTCAAGTTCATCTCGGCGCGTTGCAAGGCGGTGTGCGGCGCGGCCGGCCAGACGGGCTCCGTGACGGTTGTGCAGAGGTTCTCGTCCTCGCTCTCGTTGAACCTGCACTACCACGCCCTTGTGCTCGACGGAGGCTATGTGGAGCACGAGGATGGCAGCCTCAGTTGGGTGGGCGTTGGTGCGCCCACCAACGAGGAGGTTGCCGCCGTCGCCGTAGAGGTCGCTACGCGCATCGAGGCATTGCTCGCGCGGCGGGGCTATCCCGAGGATGAGGCTGCGGAGCTCGAGACCGAGGACGACGCTGAGCTGTTGGGCGCTGCCGTCGCTGGCCGTAGTGCGCTGGGTCTGCGGGCAGGTCGCAAGACGCGAAGCGTCAAGCTTCTGGGGCAACGGCCCTGGCGTCTTCCGCCGCGATGTGCCGAGCACCGCGGCTACAATCTGCACGCCGGCGTTGTCGTGCAAGCGCGCGACGCTCTCGAGCGGCTGTGCCGCTATGTGAACCGTCCGCCCCTCGCCAAGAACAGGTTGACCCGCCGTGCCGATGGTTTGCTCCAGCTGACCCTGCGTAGACCCTGGGCCAATGGCACAACCTCGTTCCTGTTCTCAGAGCTGGAGTTGGCCCAGCGAGCGGTCGCCCTACTGCCGCCACCGCGCGCCAACCAGGTGCTGTACCACGGTGTCTTCGGGGCAAGAGCCCGACTGCGGTCCCGGGTGGTTCCAAAGCCCGAGCCGGCCCAGTCTCTCGGCGCGCTGCGTAAGCAGGGCGAACCGCGCAAGACTGACCGGTGGACGCGATGGGCGGACTTGCTCGCGCGCGTGTTCTCAGTCGACCCGTGGGCCTGTGCTTGCGGAGGACGCCTCCTGCTCCACGCGGTCATCTTGCCGCCGGCCTCTATCGATGTTCTGGCGTCGCTGGCGAAGCACGCGAGAGCCCCACCCTCGTCGCCTGACCTTCCCCTGACCCGCGCCCCCTCTCGGGGGCATGTTCCGTTTCCGCCAACGCCCCACGCCGCCTGAGTTCGCTCGAGGCAGGTTGGCCTTGGTGCGACTCCGGTCGGCTGCGTCAGCCACAGACCATCCGACCCCCCGGTGCTCGGCCCAACCCGGCAATGTCCTGGCACTCGAGCAACCGCGTGGTGTGCCTCGAGCTCACCTCTCATCCCCACGAGCAGCCTAATGCCGGCTATCCTCGTGTCCGGAACCTTCCATTTCTCGTTGGACCAGAACATCACAGCTTCGGACGTGCCCGGGGACGAGTTCTCGACCTTTCCCCAGGCCGAGCCGGTCACGGAGGGC
>JAAZYN010000947.1 GCA_014239625.1 Myxococcales bacterium
CATATGGCGGATTGGATCTGGGTTTTGCGGAGCTGGCCCTGGTGCTGGAGGCCCTGGGCGCCCAGCTGGCGCCCGAGCCCTTCATCGCCACCACCATGGCCTGCCAAGCGCTGCTGCTTAGCGACAACGACCAACTCAAGTCCCGCTGGCTCCCGCAGGTCGCCACCGGCGCCGCGGTGTTGACCCTGGCACACATGGACAGCGGAGCACGCTACGACCCACTCCAGATCTCGACCCGCGCGGAGCGCTCAGGGGCCGGCTGGCTGCTGACCGGTCGCAAGGCCCACGTCCTGGATGCGGCGGAGGCGAACGCGCTGCTCATCCCCGCTCGCACGTCTTCAGAGGAGGGGGCCGGCCGCATAGGCCTCTTTGTCGTAGAGGCCGGCGCCGAGGGCCTGACGCTGACGCCGCAGCGTCGCGTCGACGACCGCTCGGCGGCGGTCCTCGACCTGGACGGTGTCCAAGTGACGGCCGCGCAGGTTGTCTCGGAGCGCGCCAGCGCGGTGCTCACAGGGGCCATCGACCGGGCCACCATTGCGCTCTGTGCAGAGATGCTCGGGGGTATGAACCAGGCGTTCCAAACGACCCTGGCTTATCTCAAGGAGCGCAAGCAGTTTGGTGCAGCTGTCGGTTCGTTCCAGGCGCTCAAGCATCGGGCGGCGAGAATGTTCACCGCGCTGACCCTGGCACGGTCAGCCGTCATGGCGGCCGCGCGTACGGTTGACGACGAGACGATGGCCGACCGCATCCCGATGATGGCGTCGCTGGCCAAGGCTCGATGTAACGACACGTACATGCAGGTCGCTCAGGAGGGAGTGCAGATGTTCGGAGGCGTGGGGATGACCGACGAGTACGACATCGGGCTCTACCTGAAGCGCGCGCGCGCCGCGCAGGTCACCTTCGGCGACTCCAGCTGGCACCGCAACCGGTGGGCTGGCCTCGCCGGGTATTGATCGCGGCGACCTCCGACCCACCTACGACGCCCGGCTACAACCGCCGCGCGCGGGTGAAGTGGTGGCTCACCCAGTCCGCGAGGAAAACCACCATCGCGTCCTCGCGAGCCGCGCGATCGCCCGCCCCCGCCACCAAGGCGAAGGATTTGGCTGCGTCGCGGTCGTCGGCGGCCACGCAGTAGCTGGCGAGATCACAGAACACCTCGTCGAGCGCCTCTATCCCCCAGTCCTGGACACACTCACGGACCACGCGATGGACCGCCAGGTTTTTGCCGCTCTTGATCATCCGGGAGCCGCCGGACTCCTCCCACACCCGCTCCAAGACCGGCAACGAAGCCTCTTGGTAAAATGCGCGTAGCCGCTCGGGCCTCCTCCCCAGGTCACCCACCGACAGCGCGCTCGCGGCGGCGAGATCAAGGCTCATGGCGGGATGCGACGGGGCGACGGGGACCCGCCGAAAGCCCGCCGCCAGCGCCATGTCGACCTCGTCGCCAAGCCTGTCCGTCGCGACCGCGTCTCCTATCTCCCACACTTTGCGCTCGAACATGCTCCGTGGCACGACGACCCGCTCGGTCAGCGTCGGGTCTCGCGGCTGGCGCGTACTGCACATCATCTTCGACCAGCGGAGGTATTCGGAGCGAATCGACGGAGACGACTTCAACCGGAACAAACCGATGGGCCAGCGAAACCAGGCCTCTACGACCGTGACAGCCTGATTTGGCCCCCGGCCTCGCCCCGCCAAGGCGAAAGTGAACCGCCGCCCGGCGTCGATCAGCGGCGGCGCCATGAGCATCGGTCCGACGGGCATCACCCTCGAGGCGCGGCCAGCCCCTGCTGGTCGAGTCACGCGAGGTTTCTTTCGCCGCTTATTCTGCTTGTTCTTTGCCACCTACGCCCCACCGGTCCGTGCTGGACAACGACCACCATAGCCTTCGGGGGCGCGTCTATCCATCCGATAGCGCCGGGTCGTCGCTGGCGTTGGCTGGGCCGACGCGGCGACGACCCGGGTCGAACG
>JAAZYN010000948.1 GCA_014239625.1 Myxococcales bacterium
CGATCCACTTCCAGACCGCTTGAGCGCCGAACCTCCGCGCGACATCGACGGGCTGCATCGAGCGGTGATCGCCGACGAGTACTTGCAGGAGCGCGCGCTCGTCATGCGTCGGCTGCAGCGATACGGCGTCCAGTGCATCGACGCCAACCCCGCCGACGTCTCCACGCGGCTCATCAACCGCTACCTGGAGATCCAGCGGCGAGAGATGGTCTGACCCATGGTGTTCACCCTGAAATCGGCCGAGTTCAGGCGCGAGCGTCAGGCCTCCTGGTTCCAGCTCGAGGCCCTCCTCGATCGGATCGACGCCGACGGCATCCGGAGCCTCGACGGACAGGAGATGCGCCGATTGTACGCGCTGTATCGAGCCGCCTCGTCGTCCTACAACGTCGCCAAGTCCGTCTCCCTGGACCGCAACCTGGACCGCTACCTGGAGAACCTGGTTCGACGCGGGTACGTCGCGGTCTACGGGACCCGCTTCGGCGCCCGACGGGGCATCGGGATGTTCATACGCCAGGATTTCCCGCGGGCGGTCCGAGCCATCCGATGGCAGCTGCTGACCATCACGCTGGTCTTCTTCGCGGGCACCCTGTGCGGATTTGCGTTGACCGCCCACGACTCGGAGCGTTTCTACAGCTTCGTCGACCCGAGCTACGCGGCCGGTCGGGACCCATCGGCGACCACAGCCCAGCTACGCGAGGCGTTGTACAGCACGGAGCAGCCGGCCGACGAGGAGCTGGCCCAGTTCGCCGCGTTCCTGCTCAACAACAACGCCACCATCGGGCTGCTCTCCTTTGCTCTGGGCTTTCTCGCCGCCATCCCGGTCTTCCTCCTGATCTTTCAAAACGCCCTGCTCCTCGGTGCGTTCTGGGCGCTGCACTACGGCAGGGACCTGGGAGCCGACTTCGTGGGGTTCGTGATGCCCCATGGGGTCACCGAGATCGGCGCGCTGCTCCTGTGCGGCGCGGCGGGGCTCGCGATCGGTCAGGCCCTCGTGTTTCCAGGCCGCATGACCCGCCTGGACAACCTGGCGATGCGCGGGCGGGCGACGGCCCCGGTCGTGATCGGCGCCGTGGGGATGCTGTTCATCGCCGCGCTCATCGAGGGTTTCTTCCGACAACTCGTCACCGACATCGAGGTCCGATACACGGTCATCTTCGTGACCACCTTGGTGTGGGCCTCGTACTTCACCCTGGCTGGAAGGACCGCACACCGCTCCCGGTCCGAGGTGCCCGACCCATGAGCGCCTATGCCAACCGGCAGGGCGCGGTGACCCTGCAGCTGGAGACCCCCGAGGGGGTCGCCCTGGCCTTCCCCGTCGCCGGAAGTGGAGAGCGGCTGGTCGCCTACATCTTCGACTTCTTGGTCATCATCGCGATCATATCGCTCCTGCTCGTCCCGGTGGTCACCGCGATGTGGGGAGGAGATGACGCAGGCGTCTCCGGATGGGCAGCCGCCATCGCGAGCATGGCGATCTTCTTCGTCCTGAACTTCTACTTCGCCTGGCACGAGATTCGCCACAGCGGGGTGACGCCGGGCAAGCGCCGGGTCGGGATCCGAGTCATCAGCCGCAGCGGGGGCCCGCTGACGGTGCAGTCGGTGTTGGTGCGCAACATGACGCGCAACATCGAGGTGACCGTGCCGCTGCAGATCCTCGTGGCCCCATCCGCCGTCTTCCCAGGCAGCGAAGGGGCCGCTTTCGTCATCGCCGTGGGGTGGGTCTGCCTGGTCAGCTGCCTCCCCCTGCTCAATCGCATGCGGCTGCGCCCCGGGGACCTGCTCGGCGGCACCGTGGTGGTGGACGTCAAGCAGGCTGAGCTGGACCGAGACATGGCCGACGCGGCCCTGGCACAGAAGGCGACCTTCCTCTTCGAGACATCGCAGCTGCAAGCCTACGGCGTGTTCGAGCTCCAGGTCCTGGAGGAGTATCTGCGGACGCCGTCACACATCCGCCCCGTGGCCGAAGAAGAG
>JAAZYN010000949.1 GCA_014239625.1 Myxococcales bacterium
CGACGCCGATCGCTCGCCAATATCGAGCCGGATGCAAACGAACACTGGGAATAGGTGGCGGCGCGTTCAGGGCCCGACGAGATCCTGATCGACCCCTTTGAAGCTGGACGGCGCGATGCTGAAAGGCAGCACCTTTGCCAACACGGGGATCAGCAGCGAGCCTCCCGGGGCGGCGAACAGCGCCAGCGCGGGAGCTGATCGGACGATGTCCATGATCTGCTCCCGGATCTCGTCGTGTTCATCGCTGTCGAGCTCCTCGTGAGTCCAGCGCGCGAGGAGCGCCACAAGATGGCCGGTCTCCTTGAGCTCCACCGCGACGCGCTTGCCGTTCCGCTTGAACCACTGCTCCACGTGACGCGTAGCGCTTCGCCGAGCCCTGGAGACGAGCACGTCTGGCTTGAGCCCTTCGATGAGTCCGGGATGGTGGGCCACCGCTCGGGCGACCTGGCCGAAGATCTGAACCCGCTCGCCAGCGTCGATCTGCAGCGCCACCGCGAGATCATCATAGAAGTCCTCCTCCAAGGGGCTCAATTCGTCGTCGACGAGGGCGGCAAAGATGACCATTTTGAGCAGCTCGCGACGGTCCGCCGGGGCGTCCAGGGCGTCGACCAGCGCCGAGATAGGCGCCCCTTCTCCAGCCGCCAGCTCCCCCAGCAAGCGTTTCGAGTCCGCGCTGTCCAGCCGCGCCATCCCTATGAGCTCGTGGACCAGCCGCGACTCCATCCGATTCACCCGCCCATCGACGCACACGAGCGCGACCACCGACTCGATCACCGTCGTCCGGTAGATCATGTTGCGGGCGAACTCGGTCTCCGACGTCTGCTCGTCCAGCTGCCCCAGGGCGTGCCGCCGCGCCAGATGGGCCGTAGCCCGTCCCTCGACGTGGGTGAGGAGGCGGTGAAATGGTCGACCGACGAGCGCGTGTTCCTCATCGAGGCGGAGCCTCATCAGCCCTTCGCTGATCGCAGCCAGCGGCCGTTTCAGCGCCGCCACCCGCTCCGCCGAATCGGACTCACCGCGCCGGACGTCGTGTCGCACGGCTCCCAACTCGCGCATCGCGTCGGTGGCGTTGACCAGGGCGGCGAACACGATGGCGACGTCGAGCAACACCGTCGCGGACTCGAAGGGGCGGCCAGAGATCCCGGCGGCCATCGAAGCGATCCGCGCCATGTCCGCCAATCCGGCCAGAAATAGTCGGCCCGCCAACCCGCTCGGGCTGACTCGCCCGTCGGTGTCGTCGAAACCGAAGGGGAGCCCGTCGACCATCTGACTTGTCCAGAAGGCAAACTCGGCCTCTGACATGTCCACGGGCTCCACCGAGGTCGCCAGCTCCGACAGCTCCGACCGTAGCTCTGCGAGCAGCTGCGACAACCACCCCTCATCTTCGAGATCCACGCGATCCATGTCCTGCGATGGGCTGCTCGACATCCGCCACAGGTTACCGCGCCCTCGCCCGCGGCGACAACGCCCTGGCCCGGATCATTGATGGCACTTCGAGCGAGACCCAGGAGGCGTCGTGCTGGCAAGCGCGGCGCGCAGCGCCAGGCGGGTGACGTCGGGCTCGCCAACCGTCAAGCCAGCCGAAGGGAGTGCGCGCCTGCCAGCGTTGTGGATCCGCCGGTTGCAACCGGCGCGCTCGCACCGGCGCGCGCAGGAGGTGGGAGGCCCTGGAGTCGACTATGGGGCGGGCTCGGTCACGACCACGATGAATCCGTCCTCGCCGCCCGCCGAGCTCAGCGGCGCCGCGCCGCCGGTATCCCAGCCCGCGTCGCCCGAGAACCAACCCGCGAGCCACACGCCCGAGTTGCCCTGAGCCAGGGCCAGCGCCCGCTCCTGACCCGAGGCCGAGCCGACCTCTTGGTACAGTAATATCTCTCCATCTCGATATTATTTTGGGAAAAGTTTTTTCTTTAAAAAATAATCTGGAGCTCCAAAACCAAGAATGTCTCACCAAACGTGAAAACTA
>JAAZYN010000094.1 GCA_014239625.1 Myxococcales bacterium
GTCAGCGCTGCGGATCCGCCGGTTGCAGCCGAAGGGCCATGAATTATCCGGGCTAGCCCAGGTTGCGGGCGATGAAATTGACGCCCATGGCGCCCAAAAACAGCAACACGGCGACGCGAAACCGGGCCTGTGGGATCTTTTCGTACACGCGCACCCCCACGAAGACCCCCAAGAACATTGCGGGAAGCAGCAACACGCTGGCGGTGAGGGCTTCACCGGCGAACATGCCCGAGCCGATGAAGTAGATGGTCTGGGCCACGGCGATCACCCAGAAAAAGGTCAACAGGGTGACCTTCATGGCGTCTTTGCCCCAGGGTTTGAGAGTGGCGTAAACGATCACAGGGGGGCCACCCGTATTGAGTCCGCCTTGAAGCACCCCTCCGAGAGCGCCAAAGACCCCTCCCCAGACGCTCGAGATGTCTTTGCTCGGCTGATCGCGCAGGCGCCTGTCCGCGGCGAAGGCGTAGCCGACGTAAAACAGGATCAGGACGCCGAGCGCTAACTTCATGTATCGCTCGTCCGTGTTCTGGAGCAAGGCGATGCCCAATGGAGCTCCCAGCGCACCACCGAGGAGCATCGGCCCGACCTTCTTCAGATCGAGATGAGAACGCAGCCCGTGGACCAGCACCCCGTTCATGCACACGCCGAAGAAGGCGACGATGGGCACGGCCACGGTGACCTCGACGTAAGATGGGATGACGCTCATCGCGAGCATCCCGAAGCCGAAACCCAGGACCCCCTGGACGAAGCCCGCGATGAGAACTGTCGCGCCGACGACGATGATGAATTCAATTCCCACGTCGCTTCTGTACGCCGTCGCTCACCAGCCGTCCACTCGGAACGCCACGCGGCGGTCCTCGAGCGTTCCGGTTCAACGCCTCCGCAGCGCCCCGAGAGTCAGCTGTGACGGCAACTCGGATCGGGGCCTCCTCCGGTCGCCGCTGAGCCTGTGTGTCATCCGACGCAGCCGAGATGTTCTATGGCACTGCGAGCGGCTCACCTCTGTAGACCGGTGAAGTCAGAACGTCATCACGGCAGACGCCTTGCGCCGCTTGTTGCCCGCCTTGAGTCTGGACTTGGACCTGGCTTTCCGACGTTTGTGAGCCTTGGGCTCGGCGCGGTTGGCGATGGCAACCTTCTCACCGGCCATCAAGGTGGCCGTGCCCGAGGCCGTGGCGACGACCGCCTGGCCGGCCTTGGGACGGATGGTGACCTCCCCCTCGCCCTCCGACGGTACGACCACGGTGAACGATGTCCCGCGAACCGTCAGCGAGCCAGCCGGCGTCACGACCAATACCGTCTCGGTTGCGGTCAGCTGATATTCGGCCGACCCGAGGTCCTGAGCCACCACCAGGGTCTCTTTGTCGATCCGGCGAAGCTCCACCTTGGCCCCCCTGGCGCCAAGGACGACGCCACGGCCGGCGAGCTGGACCCGCGGGGCGTCGCCGCCGGTTGGCGGGAGCTTGGCCAGGCCGCTGCTCTTACAGCTGGCATGCAGAGCCCGCAGCTTGGAGAGTTCGGCTTGGGCGGCCGCCAGCTGGGCCTCGAGCGCCGCCACGTCCTCGGACATCGATGCCGCAGGCGCTGCCGCTGTGTCCGCCACGCGCGGCGGCTCCGGCGGCTCCATGGTGTCTGAGCCGGCAGGGTTCAGAACGGCCAGCCCCAAGACCGCCACCAGGCCGGCCGCCAGCCCCCCTACCAGGCTGGCTTTCCACCACGCCACTGGGGCGCCCATGTCCGCGCCCGTAGACGACTCCGCGGCGCCCCCGATGTACGGCGCCGTGGACGCTGAGGTGCCATCGGCCGCGGTGAGGGGGGACTCGACTGACCACCGCTGGACGACGAGGTCCGCAAAGTCGTGGGGCGGCTCGCTGGTCGGATCCCACTCGGCCAGCAGGCCCGGATCGAGCGGGGCCTCATCGGTGTGCTCCATGTCGCTCACTGTCTCAAGAACTCCAGCGCTTGGCGCAATCTCGCCCGCGCACGCGACAGCCGGGACTTGACCGTGCCGATGTCGCACCGGACGGCCTCCGCGATGTCACCGTACGCCATCCCATGGTACTCCCGCAGCACGAATACTGCGCGATTGTCTGCGGGCAACGCGGCCACGGCCGCCTCGATAGCCGCCGCGATCCGCTTGCGCCGGAGCAGATCGTCGGCCTGCTCCGGCGCGACCGCGATCGCGCCCGGGACCGGGGCAGCCGGATCGCTATGGAGCTGCGGCCGCTTGCGCCGAAGCTCGTCGATGCTGAGGCGCGTAGCGATAGTCAGGATCCAGGTGGACAGCTTCGCCGGGCCGTTCCGGTCAAAGCTCGGCAGCGCTCGAAAGACGCGGAGGAAAGTCTCCTGTGCCAGGTCCTCTACCCAGGACTGCCGATCACGCCCGGACAGCATCCTCGCCAGCAGCGCGAACACTCGCCGCTGATACAGGCGCACCAGGGCACGACAGGCATCGCGCTCGCCGCGCCTGGCCCGCGCCAGGGTGAGGTCATCGAGCTCACCGTGGCGATCCGGGCGCCGTTCAGCCGGACGGCTGACCGTTATCGACGTGTTGAGTGTCGTGGCCGTCACCTCCGTCTGAGTCTGGCTTTCGTTGGGTGGGATGGTCGGTCTCGTGGTTCGGCGAGCGGGTTACATGCGACGACGGCTCCAGATCATCGTCCTCGAAAGCATCCATGACCTCAACGAGGGCGTCTATCTCAGAAGTGTCGATACCCTCTCCGACGGTCAGCGCGCGCTGCAGCGTGACCTCCAGGAGCTCCAGGCCACTGGTGACCTGCCCGAGCCGGAACCCGAACGTGGTCCGAGCACGCGCCATGGACTCCAGCATCGACAGCATCCGCTCTTGTCGCTCGATCGCCAGCGACAGCTCGCGGCACATGCCCAGGTCAGCGGTCCCGTCCAGGGTGAGCCGGTTGGCGTCGAGTTGTTCGCCGATCTCCTCGAGGCGAGCCGCCTCAAAACCATCCCCCGCCTGACGCCACCGCTGCACTGACGCCTGCACCTGCGCCATCATGATCTGCACGCGCTCGCGCACGCTGTCTACGAACACGCCCTCGTCGGGGTTTTCGCGCTCGGTCCGCTCGAGCAACGCCTCGACGCGATCGGCGACAGCGCTCAAACGCGCCGCTTCGAGGCAGAACACGTCCGAGCCCCCAGCCTGGTCGGAGCCCGTGAAGTCCGCGTCGACGACAGGCCCCGAGGCCTGCTCGCCGCGAGCCGCCGCGCCCTCTCGGGAGGGATCGGCGCCGCCGCGAGGCGACGGGGCCGCCGCATCGGCGAAGACCACGACCCTGCCAGCGACGAACCCACCGACCCCGAGCAGCGCCGCTGGAACGATGACGGACGGGGCAAACGAGAGGTCAACGTTGAACATCACAAGCAGAGCGAGGCCCATGGCGGCCGCCGCGACGGCCCCGCGGAAGACGACCTCGATGGCTCTCCACGAGCCTCCGTGAGCCCGTCCGGGGTCGCTGGATGCGAGCGCGAGGCCCACACTGCAGATGGCCCACGCCGCGAGCATCCCACGGCCACCCGTGGCCAGCATCCCGCCGGCCATCACCATGGCGACCGACAGGACGCCGCGACCCAACCAGGCATCCCAGGAGCGTGGCCGACCCGGGCCGAGCATCAGGACCCCGAGGGTGGCGCCCACGAGCAAGACGGTCCGCTGGCTCGGCGCTCCCATGGCGGTGCCCAAAAACAGCCCCGCGATGGCTCCCAACATGGCCCCCACGACCGTCTTGATGCTGCCGCGGAGGAAGGCCGAGGAGCCGTGGATTGCGATACCCCGCAGGGGGGCCTGGCTGGACTCTCGGTGGGCGGCGCTCACTGGGTAAGCGCTTCGTTGTACATGCCGTTTTGGTGAAACGACTTGGCTGCTGGGGCGCCCTGGATCACCTCGGCGCCACGCGCCGAGTTCAGCAGCGAGGTCGCCCGCATCTGCCGCGATCCGGTCTTGAAGGCGCGCACTTTTCGTCGCAGGATCTTGAGCTCCTCGACTTCCGCCTGGGCGTCCGGATCGCCGGTCTCCTCGGCGACGGCCTCCATCTTCGTGGCGGCAGCGTCGAGCAGTGACAGGGCCTCATCGGTCCGCCCTCGAGCCTTGGCCTCCAACGCCCTCTCGATGACGCGGACCGAGTGTGTCCGCTCCACGTGCGCGGTGACCGTGGGGTTGCGAGAGGCATGAATGACGTTGGCGTCCTCAGAGCGGTCGACGTTGGCGGTCAGAGTCACCGTGTGGCCGACGCCCTGAGCGTCGGAGAACGCGATCCGAGCCGTGACCACCTCTCCCGAGTAGTTCGGGGGCAGCTGAAGGGGAATCAGGACGCGGCGTTCGCTCTTGGCGGCCATCGGCCCGAGGTTCTCGTGTCGGCTGCCGAGCCAGCTCTCGGGAGCGTCGAGGCGCCCCAGGAGGGTCCCCTCGACGGAGCGCAGCTCGACCCGCAGATCCCTCACCATCACCGTCCTTATGTGGTTGAGCTCGGCCTCGAGGACGTTCGTGATGGCGCGCGCGTTGTGCACGAAGTAGTAGCGTCCTGCGCCGGACTCGGCGATCGCGTTCATCACAGGCGCGTCGTACCCAGCGCCCAGACCGATGGTCGAGGTCACGACCTCGCCACCACGCCCTTTTCTGGCGAGGCTACCGAGCGGCGCCGCGCCCTTAAGGCCATGGTTCGCCTGCCCGTCACTGAGCAGGATCAACCGTCGCTGGACGTTACCCGGAGCCTTAGCCAAGGACGCGTAGCCCTGCTCGAGGCCACAGCTGATACAGGTCGTGCCGCGCACTTGAATGCCATCGAGCACGCCGAGGAGCTCGCGCCGATCGGAACCTACGACCACATCGGCGAGATGGGTCTGCGCCTCTTCGGCGAAGGACACGATAGAGAGGCGGTCGCCGACGGAGAGCGACTCGACAAGACGCCTCGCCGCGCTCTTCGCGTCGCGGAGCTTCGGGCCGCTCATCGAACCGCTGACGTCGATGACGACGGCCACCGAAGCGGGCGCATCCGAGGTTCCTGGCTGGTCCTGCGCTCGTAACTGCAACATCGCCAAGCCGCGGCGCGCTTGGGGAGCCAGCACCCTGCTCTGGAGCATCAGGGTCGCGGCCAGGCCGCCACGGGTGATGGTCGGGTCGAGGAGTCGCGGCGCCGGAGGCGGCATGGGACCAAGAGGCTGCGCAGGCGCGACGGCGGGTGCACCGCTGTCGACGTCAGAGGAGATAGACAAGGCGCTGGTGGCTCCGATGAGCATCAACCCGACGCTCATCATGACCGCATTCGATGGTCGCATGTTGGGAACTCCCGAGGGTGTGTGTTCGGCGCGTCGCGCAGGGTGCTCGCGTGACACTCACCCCCTCACACGGACCTGGCCCGACGGTGTTCCAACTTTTCCTCGAGAGCCCGCCCGGAGCCAGCGAATCCGACCGCCACGCCGAATGTTTCCAAGCACTTCGACCGAGGGCAGGGACCGCGGCGCGAACCGGAGGTGGGCCACGTCGTCTTCAGCGGCCGCAGGGTGGGCGCGCCGATCAGCGCTGCGGATCCGCCAGTCGCAGCCCGAGGGCCGTGAGACATGCCGGCCGAGCGCCCCTGACCACGGGCTCGGTGGCCTGCGGCCTCAGTATCGGGAGTGCTCGCAGCGTTTGTCCGAGCGCGGGCAGGTGAAGCGAACGTGAGCGTGGTAGGTGTGACCTTTCCAATGGCGAATGATCCGGCCCGCGCCCTGAAACTTCGTGTCACCGAAGAGGCGCCGCAGCGCCGCCTCGGACCACCCGGCCCGGCTGGCGGCCTTTCGGAACGACGGCAGCTGCCGTCGGTCGACGAAGATGTAGTTGACCTTGCCGGTCAGCAGCATCGTCTCGATGACGAACCAATTCTTCTCGTAGTCGAGCTCCTGGTGGGTCACGCGACCGTTGTAGTGGCGGCGTTTTGGGTTGCCCTTTTCGAAGTAGGCGATGTCTGCGTCGAGCCCGTTTTGATGCGAGCGATGCCGACCTGCGCGGCCGCCCTGGGCGTAGGACAGGGCGCCGACGAGGAGGGGCTGGGTGCCTGGATAGCGCTGCTCGAGGCGCTGGCCCACGCGCTGCAGCACCGCGATGGTCTGGTCGCACGCGTACTTCTTACTTCGATTGATGCTGCGCAACCCTGGGCTCTGCCGCGGGATCGCCTGCGCGTTCACGAGGCGACCACCGTTGGGGGATCCGACGACCTCCGCCCTGGCCTTTGCCCGCCCCGCCGGGAGCAGGTCAGGTGTGGGGTTGACGCGCGGCATCGCCCGTCCGCCCCGCCCCATCCAGTCAAGCGCTCGCATGCCCCGCTTTGGAGGCGACCGCGTGACGGCGGCGGCGGCCGACGAAGGCCCTGCAGAGCGGGTCACGACGCGAGCTGACCGAGCCGCTGAGGGTGCGGCGACGGCCCGGCGGCCCAGCGGCGTCTTCGGCGCTCCGGCCGCCTTGCGGTCTCGGTTGGCCCCGGCCCGCGACCGTCGCTTGGCCGCCCGCCGATCGCTGCCCTCTCGCGCCTTCACGCCTTGGAGCTGCGTCCGCATCTCGCGGGTGATCGAGCGCGCAGTCTTCGCCGAGGCAGGCGGCCTGGTGGCGAGAACGACCCGCTTGTTCGCGCGGGCCCGCGAAGTCGACCCGCCGCGGGCCTGAGCCCCCATGGCCCGAGCCCCCTCAGCCTTGGTCACCTTGGCCTTGGCTGGCCTGACCTTGGTCACCCTGGCCTTGGTCACCTTGGCCTTGGCTGGCCTGACCTTGGTCACCTTGGCCTTGGCCCGCTGCCGCAGAAGCTTGGCCCGTCCCGCCACTCGCGTGCCCTTGGTGCGCGTGCTGACGGCGCGCCGCCGAGGGGTCTGCTTAGGAGAGACGAAGTATGCCAAACGTCGCCCTGGCCGCATCGCGCGCGGACGCTTGAGGGTCGGATTCCACCATCGCAGCTCCTGCTGACTCACCTTCAGCTTCTTGGAGATGCGCGACAACGAGTCACCGCTCTTGACGGTGTAGACCTTCTTGACCTTTCCCGCGCGGCCGGCCGACGCAGGTCCGCTGACCAGGAGCATCGCCAACGAGGCCAAACCCGCAGTAACTGTGACGATAGGTCTAGACATGGCTTATCCTTGTGTAGCGCGGAGCGCCTGAGTTGACTAGAAAAGATGGCATGAGACCTCTGCTCCTGATCCTCGCAGCGCTGATGGTCGGGGTTGGCTGCCCCGGCACACCCCACCCTCCCGCTGGCGATACTGAAGTCGATCGCCCCGACGGGGACACCACCTCGGGCGGCGTGACGTGGCACTCCGTGATCAGCGGTGCTCCCGGGGCGCTGTTGTCCATCTGGGAGTCGCCAGGCGGCGAGCTCTGGAGCGTAGGCGCCAGCAAAGACTCCGATGGACCCATGGTGCTGCGGCGGCCGGCCGGAGCCAGCGGCTGGCAGCGTTTGACCACCGGGGTCACTCAGCACCTGTGGTGGGTCATGGGCCACGGTGACGACGGCCCCGTCTGGGTCTCCGGAGACGAGGGCGTGGTGCTGGAATACTCGCGCGAGACGTCGCACTTCACGCGGGTCGACACGCCCGTGGACGGCGCGACCTTGTTCGGAGTTTGGGGCGCGCACGCCGACGACGTGTGGTTCGTCGGTGGGACCTTCCCGAGTGGACCCGGCGTCATCCTGCGGCGCCGCTTTGGGGTGTTCGAGGTCGTCGACCCGCCAGCCGGGGTCGGGACCACCGAGGCCTTCTTCAAGGTGTGGGGTGCCGCCGGCAACGACCTCTACATCATCGGCGACCAAGGGTCCTTGCTCCACTTCGACGGGGCCGCCTTGACGCGTACCGAGCTCGCGAACCGCCCTCGACTGGTCACCATCCACGGTTCCAGCGCCGCCGACATCGTCGCGGTGGGGGGACGTAGCAATGCGGTCCTGCTGGAGAGAGGCGCAGACCAGCTGTGGGTCGACCGCAGCCCGGTGGCGTTGGCCATGCTCAATGGGGTCTTCGTGGCGCCTGGCGGGCGAGCCGTCGCGGCCGGCATGCTGGGGGCAGTCGTGGAGCGGCGCGGCGGAACCTGGTTCGACCTGCCCTACCCCGACGCGTTCCGCGACTGGCACGCGGCCCGAATCGATCGCCGCGACGACGCCTGGGTGGCCGGTGGCAACCTGCTCGTGGCCACCGCGCTGGATGCGGGAACGTTGCTGCGTTTTGGGCCGCCGCGCGCCGATGACGGCGACGGTACCTGGACCACGGTCGACGCATCGGTTCCCGCCGACCCCAAGAGCGACGCCTCGGAGCTGCCCGACGTCCCCGACGTCCCAGACGTCCCCGACCCACCGGATGCCCCGGACCTGCCTGATCTCTCGCACGATTCGGAGACGTCAGACAGCGCCGAGGTCGAGGATGAGGATACCTCGGACGACGGTCCCAATCCGCCGCCGCACACCCAGACCCAACAGGGCGACTACCTGGTCCTCATCGCCGAGGCGGAGGCGCCCGAGTTCACTCCGATCGTCGCCGACAGCGAGCGCGAGATCGTCCAGGGGCCTCAGGGCGGTATCCACACCGAGATCGTGCTCCGGGTGACCGTCCCGGGGGCCATCCCCACCAACGGAAAGATAGCAGGCGCGCTTCAGGCGAAGGCCTTCATCGCCGACCAGCTGATTGGGTTCATCGACGTCCCCAGCTATCCGTTCACGGAGCTCCCGGGCCTCCTTGACACCTATCAGAGCGACGTCATCCCGATCTTCTTCGCCAGCAACGACGCCGCGACCTATTCAGACCTGGTCACCCGCCTCGAGGCACACATCAACTACCTCGGAAAGACCGGTACTCAGGAGGTCAGCGTGCTATTGGTGGATCACCTTTAGCCGGGATGTTTCATGGCACCTCGAACGAAACCAAGGAAGCACAATGGCGTCGGGGGTGGCACGGGTTGGAGCCCGGTGGCGTCGTGTTCCACCTACCGGGCGCCAAGCGAAGGGAGGGCGCGCCCTCCAGCGCATCGGATCCGCCGGTCACAGCCGCCGGGGCGAAAGTCATCCGGCTCAGCCGCCTGTGCGCGCCTCAGATGATAACCCGCCTGTTATCCATGACGCTCAGCGCGATCCTGGTGGCGACGTTCGTCGCCGCCTGCCCACAGGCTGAGCTGGAATCAACCGAGCGCGATCTGGCGCC
>JAAZYN010000950.1 GCA_014239625.1 Myxococcales bacterium
TCCTTGCCAGCGACGCCGATCGCTCGCCACTATCGAGCCGGATGCAAACGAACACTGGCAATAGTGTCCCGCGTGGACAGTAGGCGGTCACCATCCTGGCTTGTTTGCCCCCGGCCGTCGTCGCGCGGCCTTGCATGGGCCCCAGCCAGTCCTGCGGCCTCGCGCCGTGGCGGGTGCCAAACCGCTGGTGGAGTGAGACCCCGAACTCTCCGTACGGGGCTCTAATGCGGCGTGAACAGGGCTCGACCGATGGGCTCGAAGGCACCTGCCCAGGGCCAGGCGCAGCGCTACCGGACCCAGCCACGGCTCGCGCGACCGCGCCGTTTGCCGCGGCAATCGGAGCCAGCTCACCCACGCGGCAGGCCTGCTCGACCGCGCCGTCTATGCCACCACACCTGCGAGCCGCCGCCCTGCTGGCGCTGATGTTGATGCCGCTGGCCAGCTGCCCCGATGCAGCGACATCCGGTGAGGACGCGCGGGTGATCTCCGACGGTCAGGTCGACGCCGACCGCCAGGACGCCGTGGAGACCGGCGACACCGAGCCTGACCTGGAAGTCGGCGCGGACGTCTCTGGTCTCGACACCAGCGACTTCGACGGCGCCGGCTTCAGCTACCTCGTGGCCGAGCCGACCACGCTGAACTTCGGCATCCGACCGGTGGGCGACCAGCACACCATGGAGCTGGAGATCGAGAACGCCGGGAACCGCCCGTTGACGGTGGACTCGGTGACCCTGGTGGGCTCCAGCGACGCCTTCTCGTACAACATCTCCGGCCCGTTCGAGCTGGACCCGGGGGCGCGCCAGACCATCATGGTCACCTTCTTCGTGCTCGCCGAGCAGACCTACGACGATCTCCTCCGCCTGACCTCGGATTCAGCCTCTGGCGCGCAGCTCGACATCCCCGTCAGCGGGGGCGGCATCGTCTTCGAGTGCGTCGACCTCGACGGAGACGGGCGCGGCCCATACTGCGACCTCGGAGACGACTGCAACCAGGCCGACGCCACGATCTACGAAGGAGCGCCCGAGGTCTGCAACCACATCGACGACGACTGCGACGGGCAGCCCGACGAGGACTTCCCTCAGCTCGGCGATGTCTGCACCGTGGGCGTCGGCGCCTGCGTCGTCAGCGACAAGTGGATCTGCGCGCCCGACGGCGGCGAGGCGATCTGCAACGTGGAGCCGCTGGCGCCGACCGATGAGGTGCTCGGCGACGACGTCGACAACGACTGCGACGGCAAGACGGACGAGGAGTTGGACGACGACGTCGGGTGCGCGGACGGAGAGCGCGAGGGCTTCGTGGACACCGCGGTCTGGCCCGACCTCGCCGCCTGCGCCGGAGCGTGGAGCGTGGGCGGAGTGGTCAGCGCTTTACTGACGCAGACGTGTGGCGGCGAAGGTGGCGACGACTTCGCCGATCCGACGGGCGCGGGCTGCAACGTCTCCGATCTTTGCGCGCAGGGGTGGCACGTGTGCGCATCGGCAGCCGAGGTGGGCAGCCGCTCGATCACCGGCTGCGAGGGCGCCGCGCCCGACCCCATCGAGCCGGTGCTCTTCATCGCTCGCCAGAGCGGGACGGGGTGTGGGCAGTGCGCCACGGGGACGAGCACCGGGGGAGCCTGCAACAACCCGTCGAGCTGCCTGTCGGGTTGTGAGGCGAGCGTCTTTTTGTCCAACGACGTCTTCGGCTGTGGCTCCCTGGGGGCCTCGCCCCATAGCAGCTGCGCGCCCCTCGATGCCTTCTCACACAACAACTGCAACGCCTTGCTGCCTCCGTGGGCGTGCTCCGGGAGCACGGTCGAGGCCGCCAACGTCGTCAAGAGCGGACCGGAGCACGGGGGCGTCCTGTGCTGCCGCGACGACTGATTTCGCCGGTCAGTGTGGTTGAACGCGAGCTTCGCCAGGCGATTGCGTCGCTGGCAAGGCGCGAGACCGACGTCGTAGCAGCGCTACGTCGAGGTCGAGC
>JAAZYN010000951.1 GCA_014239625.1 Myxococcales bacterium
AGATGTTGATGCACACGCGAATGTCGTCAACGTCCAAGCCCAGCTCTAGGAACGCCGCGCGGTGGGCATTGAGCTCAGAGATCAAGAAGGGTGGCACATCGCCGTACTCGTTGCGCGTGATGAATCCATAGCGGAGGCGGCTGAGGTAGTTCACGAAGAACAGCTGGTAGGATGTCTGAAACGGAGGCGGAAAGCGGTCGCTGCGGTCACCGTTCCAAGCGTCTCGAAGGGTTTGCTCGACAACGCCCCCGCTAGCGTGGGTCACCTGCCCCAGGTCGTCGTGCATGGTGTCATTGGTCCAGGTGTGAAAAAGCGTCGTATAGAAGATGATGTAGGCGCAGACCTGCTGAAGGTTGTTCCAGTCCTCCGACTCCGGAGCGCCCCGGCGTTGGGTGACCGGCGATAGGGCCTTTTCCACACCACCCACGACGGCCCGGGCTGCCGCCGTGCTCGGGCCGGGGCTGAAGGCCCCGTAGGCTTCTGAAGCGGGGTCAAAGGGGACGCTGTGATCGACCAGATCTTGGGAGAAGGCGAAGACGGCGCTCCAATCCGCCAGGATCGCCTCGCGGTGCTGGTCCAGGTAGCGCGACACATGGGTATTGAGAATGCCCCAGTAGAGTTGCGCGATGCGGCCATAACGGTCGGTCGCACACAGGGGAGGACGCGGCGTCCATTGGGCCCAGCTCAATCCGCCCAGGTGACGCTGAAACAGTCGCGTCTGAGAGTCGTTGGACAGCGCCGTGTTGGTACAGAGGATGCCGCCTTCGTCGTAGATGGTCCCCTGCCCCTGACGGTTGATCTCGACGACGCCGCGCAGGTGGGGTCGCAGCAGTGTGCCGACCGGATGATTCGCCAGCCGCCGATGGACCGCGACCGCGTATTGCTCCATGTTGACGTGGCACTCGATGAAGTGGCCGAGCCCTTGCCCCTTCGCCGCCAGCGACATCCGGACGATCCACTTGGCGGTCTCCCAGCGCGTACCATCCTCGGGGGTGACCTCCTGGGCCGGCTCGAGCGCCGGAGAGGGCCCCTGGGCGCCGGGCTGTCGGAACTGAATGGTGATGCGTTGTGGGACAACGCGCTCGGAGTCAAGGCTCAGGTGAACCTCTGCGTTGGCCAGGCCGAGGGGGCCGTCGAAGGCGTCATCATCCCACGTGAAGCGACAACGAAGCTGTGATGCATCCTGCGGGGCCGGCGTCAGCGCGGGCGGATAAAAGCCGTTGAGCAGCCGATCGCCAAACGCGCTGTCGGATGTGGCGCTGCCGGGCTCGGACCGCTCCAAGCGCATGGACCGGTTTTCCGGATGGAGCCGCTGCATGCCAGCAGGCTTCAACCAGCCCAAACGCCCCAGAAGGCCGCTGACCCCGAATTGCAAAAGGTAACGCAGGGGTCCTGGTCCGTACGATGCCAGGATGCGCCCGCGGCCATACCCTTGAGGGGCTTTACCGCGGCGCTTGCGGGCTCTGGGCAGCGGGCTGTGCAAGTCGTAGTCCCAACCCGGCCGCTTACTCGAACCTTGCCGCACCGCCGCGGACGCGCGATAGACCGCCACACGAAGGTGCGCCAGGGCGTTGTAGTCGTCCCGCGACGTCGGCGTCAGAAGCCCCAGCGAACGGGGGTGGTTGCCGATATTGAAGCGAAGCGCTTCGGTGGTCTCGGGGGCCAGCGGGTGTTCCACGTCGATTCGAGCCACGTCGAGCCATGGCACATCGGTCCATTGCTTTCCGCTGTGAAAGACCTCGGGCTCCAACGGAAGCGGTCGGACCTGGGCCTGAAAACGGAAGGTGACCGAGGCGGCGCGAAGCCGCTCGCGGTAGGCCTCTGCCAAATAGTCGGCGGGGCGCTGGTCCTCGGGTTGTCGGGCATTTTCCCACGGGGCCACGTCGCGGAACCCCGCTTCCACCGGCTCCCCGCCCCACGGCACCAGGCGATACCGTGCGGCGTACAGCTGACCCGAACGG
>JAAZYN010000952.1 GCA_014239625.1 Myxococcales bacterium
GCCGACACGCGGGTGATGCCGACGGCGGGGGGGCCGCGGTGAGCGACGGCGGCGGCGGCGGCGGCGGCGGCGGCGGCGGCGGCGGCGAGACGATGACCCGCAACGCGCCCCACGTCAGCGCCCGCGACATCGCCGAGGCCAGCGAGGTCACGTCGCAGAGCACGGGGCACCAGTTCGAGATTCAGCTGGGTCACCTGTGCAACAACCGCTGCGTGTTCTGCTCCAGCGGGCAACTGACCGAGATGAAGCTGGCGCGGCCCGTGCCCTACGAACAGATCGAGCGAGCGCTGCGGGAGGCCCGAGCGAGCGGCGCCGCCCGGCTTGTCTTTCTCGGCGGCGAGCCGACCCTGCACCGGCGCTTCGTGGACGCCTGCGCGTTGGCAAAAGAGCTCGGCTTCGCAGAGATCGTCATCTTCACCAACGGCGTCCGGCTGCCCACGCCCGGCTTCGTCGAGAGCGTCGTGGCGTTGGGCGCATTCACCTGGCGGATCTCCATCCAGGGCGGAAACGAGGCGGCCCACGTGGCCGTCACCAAACGTAGCCGCTCGTTCCAACGCATCATCGACGGGATCGCCAAGCTGCGCTCCCTCGATCAACGCGTCACCACCAATATCTGCGTCAACGAACAGAGCTTCCGATCGCTGCCGGACTTCCCCGAGCTGGTCGCCACCTACGGCATCTCACAGCTCCACCTCGACATCGTCCGGCCGGCGAGCACCGGCATGCGCACCCGCGACTACCTGTCGGAGATCATGACGCGATACTCCGAGATGGTCCCCTACTATCGGGAGATGCTCGAGGGCTTCGACGCCTACGATGCCGACTTCGACGTCAACGTCGGCAACCTGCCGTACTGCCTAATGCCCGAGTGGGGGCACAAGATTCACCACGCCGGCGACAACACCGTGACCCAATCGGCTGGCGCCACGGGCCTGGAGAACGTGGACGACAAGTACGCGGTCCACGCGTCCCAGCGAACCTACACCGAGCGCTGCGGCGACTGCGTGTTCCGGAGCAAGTGCGCCGGCGTCTTCCGCGACTACCTCAGCATCTACGGCGACAGCGAATTTCAGCCGGTGTCGCCGGCCCAGCTGCGGGAGCTAGACCCGGCACACAACAACTTAGACCTGCTGGTAGAGCCGCTGTTGGTGCCGCTGCTTCAAGGCGAGGCCCCTCCGGGGTGGTCCCGCGGAGAGGTGTTTCGAGACTCTCACGCTCGCAGGATCGAGGTGCACTACACGTCGTCGACCGGAGGCGTGGTGACCTTCACCTTCGCTCCCCCCGGCGAGACGCTGACGCATGCTCCAGTGCTGGACACCGACCGATATCGGGTCGGCGCGACGGTGGTCGGAGCGATCGCCCGGGAGCCGCTGGTGGCCCTCGCGCGATGGGCCGCCGATCGGCTGGAGTCGGCCGGCGGTGCGACGGTCACCGCCCCGCTGGAGTCAGACGCGCTGGTCCGCCGACGGGAGGGGGACGCGTTACTCAGCCGCGCGCGCGTGCGCATGATGCGCATGGTCCGACGGGTTCAGCGCCAACAACGTTTCGGGACCTGGTCCTACGCGGGCACCACGCCAGTGGCGGGAGGGCGCGGCACACGAGTGCGAGTGCACGGCCCCGAGGGCTACCACGTCGACCTGCGGATCGACATCGGCGCCGAGGATGGTCGAAACCAGGTCTCGGCCAGCTTCGAGCTGGGTCAGGGCACCTCCGAAGAGATCGCCAGACCGATCATCGAAGAGCTCGTCACGACTCTGCGGGGTCAGTGAGCAGTCCAAACCAGGCGACAGGGTGGCTGGAGCTGACCCTCGGCTTCAGCTCCAACCTGCGCTGCATCGGCTGCTTCGCCTGCGACCCGTCGGCGAGTGGCGCGATGAGCCTCGAGGAGGTGGGCCGATGGCTCCAGTGGGGTCGCCGGCGGCGGCTGTCCAACCTGTGGCTCGGCGGCGGG
>JAAZYN010000953.1 GCA_014239625.1 Myxococcales bacterium
TGGCGGCGTCGCCAATGACGGGTGGCTGATCAAACATACGGTGGAGACGGGAAACAGCACGGCAAAGCGCTTTCACTCCCGAGAGGGCACCGGCACCGGCCCTCAGCTGACGGTGACCTACAAGCTACCGGAGGCGGGCACGATCCTGGTGGACTCGACGCCGGCCATCGACACCTTCACCTCGGTCAACGTGAAAGGCAATGGCAGCAGTGGGTTCGGCGGCCCCATCGGGGAGGGCACGCTCTTTGTGGACAGCGACGCCGACGGCGAGCTGCGCTTTGGTCTGGCCCGCGGCGTGGGCGGAGACCTCAACGACATCATGGTCATCTATATCGACGCCCGGGTGGGTGGGATCACCGACACGTCCCAGCTGACCGACAGCGCTGACGATGGCCGCAGAGCGGTGAGCGGGTTCGACGGGCTGAACCGCTCGACCATCACCTTCTCGCCGGGCTTCGAGCCGGACCTCGCGATCGCCTTCGACGCTCTCAACGGGGGCTTCCTCTTCGACCTCGTGGAAAACGGGAGCCATGGCTTCGTCAGCGCCTGGGGCGGCGGAACGGGAGACGCTTCATCAGCCACCTTCGAGCTGGTCGGAGACCTGTCCGACCTGGGGCTGAGCGCAGGCGACAGCGTGTCGTTCGTGGTCACCTACCTCAGCAACACCGCGTTCCGCTCCGACGAATTCTTTGGGGTCGCGCCCAACAGCTCGCGTTGCGGGACGGACGCTTCGAGCGCGGACGCGACCTGCGGCGCCAGCTGCGTGGTAGACGGTGACTGTCCCTCGGGGCAGAGCTGCTTCAGCGGCCTCAGCCTCACCCCCTGTGCCAACATCGGGCAGGCCCCGGTGACCCTCGGCCCGGGGGACTGGGTGCGGTTCGACAGCTACACGCCGCACTGCGGCGACAGCGTACTGACTGGCAGCGAGACCTGTGACGATGGAGACGCCGACCCCGGTGACGGCTGCGACGACACCTGCCAGGTCGAGGCCGGCTACACGTGTCCGACGGTCGGCGCGGCCTGCGTGGACATCGACGAGTGCGCCAGTGCTCCTCAGCCGCCTCTGGTCATCACCGGCGTCTTCGACGGACCGCTCGCCGGCGGCACCCCCAAAGGCGTCGAACTGTACGTCACCAAAGCGATCGCCGACCTCTCCATCTACGGCCTCAGCTCGGCCAACAACGGCAGCGGGGCCACCGGCACACCGGAGTTCACCTTCCCGGCCGACGGCCTCACCGCCGGGACCTTCATCTACGTCGCCAGCGAGGTGGACGAGTTCACCAACTTCTTCGGGTTTGCACCCACCTACACGTCGAGCGCCATGGCGATCAACGGCGACGACGCCATAGAGCTGTTCCAGAGCGGCGTGGTCATCGACGTCTTCGGCCAGGTCACCGCTGACGGGACCGGCCTGGATTGGGAGTATCTGGACGGTTGGGCCTATCGCAAAGAGGGGACCGCAGCGGCGGCCACGTTCACCAGCGCCGACTGGGGCTTCAGCGGCATCAACTCCCTGGACGGAGTGACGACCAACGCCACCGCGCCCAGCCCCTTTCCCATCGGCACCTGGTCGCCCGGCGGGGCCTGTACCGACCCCAATGCCACCTGCAGCAACGCGCCCGCGGGCAGCTTCACCTGCACCTGCGCCCCCAACTTCAGCGGCACCACCATCGGGGGCGACGCCACCTGCGAATGCGCGCCGGGCTTCTTCGGCCCGGACTGCACGATGCAATGCGCGCCGGCCGACTGTGATGACGGTAACCCCTGCACCGACGACGTGTGCGATCCCGTCAGCGGCTGCGTCAACACCAACGAAGACGCCAACACCTGCGACGACGGCGACCCCTGCACCGGCGGCGACGCCTGCGACGCCGGCAACTGCGCCGGGGCGGTCAAGAGCTGCGACGACAGCAACCCCTGCACCGACGACAGCTGTGACGGCGCCTCGGG